>JAYTUY010000031.1:0-32397 GCA_043744275.1 Saprospiraceae bacterium | reverse complement strand
AAAACATTGATTATCAATATTTTATGTTAAAATTAAAATTTTTATTCAAATTTATTTTGATGATACCCCCTCAGTATAAAGGCTTAATTTTCAAGAGTTTAAAATATTTTAAAAAAAAATTTGAAACAAAAGACAACATTTGTTTTGAAAAAATTTGTTTATAAAAAATAATTGTTTTAACTTTGAACCGTTAAATGTTGGAAATGTTTAAAAAGCAATTGCAACAAATTTTAAAACAATTTTTCATAACTCAAACGTGAATCACTATGATACGTGAAGATAGAGTCGTACTCAACGAAAGATTCGTAAAGGTTTTCAAGATGCTTGAAGACCGAGGCACCATCATCAAAAACGACCGCAATGGTAAGGGCGTTGGTGATGTTGCAGAAAAAATATTGGGCAATAAAAGCTACGGACACATCATCCGCGCCTACCTCGATGACGGCAATAAGCGCGTCATCGATTATGGTCAAGCTCGCGCTTTTTGCCGTGCTTACAGTGTCAATGAAGATTATCTAATCGAAGGAATGGGTACACCTTTCGACAATGATATGCCTGAAAGCAAGCTCTACAATATGTTTATGACAGGCGAAACGAAGGGAGGTAATATTCTTTTTACCAGCGTTGAAGCCTTCGCCGGTACTGCTGTAGATACGAGTAGTTTTACGCGAGAAAACAATAGCTTTTTCGCCATTCCAGGCATTTCGGGCGGCAATTTAGTCGCTTTCCCAATCAGCGGTAACTCTATGGAGCCTATTATCAGCAATGGCGATATTGTTATTTGCAGAGAAGTGGGTAGTTTGCAAGACATCAAAGACAATGAAATATATGCTATACGCACCAACGGCAACGTTTGGATAAAATATGCACAAGTCATTAAAAATCGTGCAGGTCGTGTGATTCAAATAAAATTGATTTCAGCCAATTATTTGGAGTTTGACCCATTCATTGAAGATGTGAACGAATATACTAAGTTGTATAAAGTCATTCGTCGGATTAGTCAATTTTAAAATCTGAATTCAATTTCTGATTTTTAATTGATTCGACATTTTGAAATAAGATTTTTATTTCGTTTTAATATCCTGCTGTTTTTTTGATGCGACATCCCGAGGCTTATTGTAGCTGTCGGGATGTTTTTTGTCATTCAGTAGAAATCTCTATTGTGCATTTGTAAAGGTAAAAAGAGATTCCTACTGAATGACAAAAAACTGTTCGCCTAAACCTAACCTAATCTTCCTTTACAATTTTCACTTTACCTGTCAAAAACTGTTGCGATGGAATCACAATGCGTTCATTATCAGTGAGTTGCAACGTTACGGCGATGTTTGTAATCTCTATAATCGTGCCTCTGATAGAATCAATTTCTATCATCATCCCTTTTTGAAAAGTCCTTTTTATAAAAAATCCTGCGAGGATATTAGACAAAACATCCTTTGAAGCGAAGCCGTATGAAATAGCCGCAGCCAACATGATAGCTGCTATGATGATGAGCAAATTAGTAGAAAGAATCTTGGTATCAATCTTAGCTTGCTCCATAGCCGTCAAGACAACCATGATGAAAAGGACATAATAAATGACCGTACTCAAAATCCGACCTGTGCTGATGCCCAATGAATTGGTCGAACTCCTCACGAAATCCCGCACGAGCGAAGCCAAATACGCACCCACAATGAAAACCAAAATGGCTGTCACCAAATTAGGGACATAATCCAAAAACCGTTGAATTTGATATGACACGGCTGTCCAATTCAAGGTCTCGGCAGCGGAGGCAATAATTAGCAGGACGAAAATCCAATAAATAAACCGCCCAATCAGAGCACTCGGCGACATCTGAATGCCCATTTGAGTGAGGAATGTGGTCAACTTCATGCGCTCGGCGAATTGGTCGAACTTCACCGTTTTCAGCAATCGCTCAAAACCTGATGAAATAATGCGCGCCAAAAGCCAAGCAATGAGCAACACAATAATGCCCAATAAAAGACCTGGAATGGTGTCCATAAATTTTTCTCCAAAAACTCGAAGGGATTCTAAAAATATATCCCACAACCTTTGTAAGCCGTTCATTTTCAATATTTTATGTATATTATTAAAAGACTTTTTTTTATTTTAATCGTCACTTTATCGTAATAATTCTACGAGGGTTTTGAACCCTCGTAGAATTGTCGCACGAAGTTTTTGTATAAATACACCACTATATTTCGGATTTGGGATGTCGGCACGTGCTCTCCGAAATCCGACATCCCAAATCCGAAATCGTCAGAATTCATCTTCGAAAGTGTCTTTTTCTTTAAATTTTTTTTCTAAATATTTAAAAAGTTTTTGTTTTTCATTGCCGTATTCGCTATTAGGCAATGAGTCTAACACTTCGGCTTGTGCCTGTATAAATTTGAACGTGAATAAATCCACGATGTCAGCCACCAAAGCCGTTGCGTCGATGGTGCTGAATACAGCATCTTTCAATTTCAAATCGGGGGCTTCCGATTTTTCACTTTTGTTGCCAAGCTGTTGGAAAAGGCTCCTGAGGTTTTTTTCTTGATTTATCATTATCTGTTTGATTTTTTATCCAATTCATTAATCAATTCAGCCAAGTGGTCGCGACTGCGTTTGAGCCGCATTTTCACAGCAGATTCCCCTACATTGAGGGTGTCTGAAATCTCCTTGACGCTCAAACCGTCTTGGTAGCGCATCATCAAAATTATTTTTTCGTCGGGTGTCAGTTGCTCAAAAACGACTTCAAGTTGAGTGAGTTTAAGGTCTTGAAGGAGCTTGCTTTCCAAAGATTCATCGTCGTTAGCAACGGCTTCGTATTCATGGTCGGAGTAATCACTAAAATCCAATCGCTTTTGTTTACTCAAATAATCCATACAATAATTGTAGGAAATAGAATGAACCCAAAGCGAAAAGGCAGATTTTCCTTTAAAATCGCCCAATTTCATGAATATTTTGACCATAATATCATGCGTGCAATCTTTGGCGGCTTCTCTATCTTTGATGATGCTGAGGCATTTATGAAAAATCTTAGCGGAATAGCGATCGTAGAGCAACTCCTGCAAATGCAGTTCGCCTTTTAAAATACGCTCAACGATTTCTTCGTCGGTCGTTTTATCCGATGCTGATTTTCCGAATTTAAAAAATGCCATTAGCTCATCCTGATTGCTTAATAGCGAAGATAAGAGAGTTTTTTAAAATTGAAGTATTGTTAAGTCGTTTTCGCAATTTCTTCTAAAATTGGCTCTATACTGAGGGGGGTATCTTTTTTATTCAACACCCTCAATAAAATAATAGAGGTGACACCCGCTACCAAATTATAGAAAATTTGAATTGAAAAGAACATGATATTGGCAAATGAAAATGCATCGTTGCTATTGACGCCATGAATTACTAACGCCGCTGTTGCCAACACATGATACGTGCCCATGCCCCCAGGCGAGGGTATGACGATGCCAAAAGTGCCAAAAACGAAAACCGTCAACGCGGCTATCGGCGCGAGATGAGCGGTAGGTGCGAAAGCAAAAAAACAGAGGTAGGTCATCATATAATACATGACCCAAATATTGATAGAATGAAAAATAAAGACGGGTAGGTTTTCAATTTTCTTGATGGTTTTTAACCCCTCAGTAAATTTCTCTACAATATGCCAAACGCGTTGCACGATGGGTATTTCTGCTATTTTTTTTCTAAAAACAAAGAGTAATATAAGGAAAAGTAAACCTAATCCGATGATTAATAGAAAAATAGGCTGTTGGAAAAGGCGAAATGAACCGTCGCCTTTTCCTATATTTTTATCCAAAAATCCCCATAAAACGTCGTATTCTATTAAAAAACTAAAAGCCACGATTATTAAAAGCGTTGCCATATCCAGAATTCTATCGACGACGACTGTTCCCATCACCTTACTCACTGATATATTTTCAACACGCGCTAACGACCCTGCCCGCACGACTTCACCTGCTCGTGAGATAAACAAATTAGTGAGATAACTGATGTTGACTGCGAAAAATGAATTGGACGTTTTAGGACGATAACCCAATGGATGAATGAGCATATTCCACCGAATTGCCCGACTCCAGTTGCTGATACTGAAAGCCAACAGAGTAGCCGCTATCCACAATAAATTGGCTGACCTAAAATCATTGAAAAGTTTATTGATGAGAGGATACGGTTCTACATTGTGCAAACGCAATTCCTCTTGAAATGCCGCATTCTGACCTCGATAAAACCAAGTCATAATCGCCACACCAACGCCGAGGAACAAAGAGAATTTTAAAATGTTGAGGATAATCTTTTTCAAAACAGGAATTTTTAATTTACAACGCAAATCTACGTATTAACATTCTTTTGAAATGAAAAAAATCCTAAAAACTGACGTCTTTAGGATTTTTTAACCATACTATTAAGATTTTGAGGTTCATTAAATATGCAACGCCCTATTTGCCGTAGCGGCTAAACAAGCCTCTTTAAACGCTTCGGTGTAGGTCGGATGCGCATGACTCATGCGAGCACCGTCTTCTGCGGATGCTCTAAATTCCATGAGTGCCACTGCTTCCGCTATCATATCTGCTGTGCGAGGTCCGACCATATGCACGCCGAGAATTTCATCCGTTTCTTTATGCGCCAATACCTTCACCATCCCCTCAGTATCCATGCTCGCGCGAGCGCGTCCGAGGGCTTTGAATGGGAATTTGCCTACTTTATATGGTGTATCACTTTCTTTCAGTTGTTCTTCGGTGTAGCCGACAGCAGCCACTTCGGGCCATGTATAAACGACGCCTGGAATCAACAAATAATTGATATGCGGTTTTTGTCCAACAATACTTTCTGCTACAAAAATGCCTTCTTCTTCTGCTTTATGCGCTAACGTCGCCCCTTTAATGACATCACCAATAGCATAAATGCCTTTCACATTGGTTTCTAAATGACCATCTACTTCTATTCTGCCGCGCTCATCTTTCTTCACGCCTGCATTTTCAAGACCTAAATCGTCGGTATATGGACGGCGACCAATGGCTACAAGGCAATAATCGGCTTCTATACTGAGGGGGTCTTCGGTGTCGCGTTTTTTATATTCTACGGTTACCGAATTTTCAGCAGCTGTTACGTTGGTTACGGCATGTTTTAAGTAGAATTTCATCCCTAAATCTTTCAATGATTTTTGCAATTCCTTTGAGCAATCGCCATCCATCGTGGGTATTATTCTATCCATAAATTCGATGACGTGGATTTGAGTACCCAAACGGGCATAAACCGAACCCAACTCCAAACCAATGACGCCACCTCCAATAATGACCATACTTTTAGGCACGTCCGTAATATTCAAGGCTTCGGTGGAAGTAATGACGCGTTTTTTATCATAATTAAAATTAGACGGCACTATCGGTTTTGAACCGGTTGCAATGATGGTTTTATCTGTTTCAAGTTCTTCTATCGAGCCATCCGCTTTTTTAACCTGAATTTTATTAGCCGTTAAAAATGAACCATGACCTGAATAGACATCAACTTTATTTTTTTTCATTAAAAATTCAATACCCTTGCATGTTTGGTCAACGACTTCATTTTTCCGCTTAATCATTTGAGGCATATTGATTTCGAGGCTGCCTTTAATGTCTATGCCATGCGTTGTAAATTTATGAGCTGCATTGTGATAATGCTCCGAAGAATCCAAAAGTGCTTTTGAAGGAATGCACCCCACGTTGAGACAAGTGCCACCGAGAGTGCTATAACGCTCGATAATAGCCGTTTTCAAGCCCAATTGTCCGCATCGAATAGCCGCTACATAGCCGCCGGGTCCTGAACCAATAATGACAACATCGTATTTCATAAGTAAATTTTAAATTTTATTTCTTATCACCATCATTTTTATCTTTATTATCAGGATTATTATCCCGATTCTCTGGTGGATTATTATCCCGATTTTCTGGTGGCTTATTATTACGATTTTCTGGTCGATTATTACCCCGATTATTAGGTCTATTATCCCGATTCTCTGGTTTATTATCATTAAAACGCCTATTGTCCTTGAATTCTCGTTTTTCACGAGGTGGATCTCCTGGTTTATCAGGATTGTTGTTCGGTCTATTATTATTGGGTCTGTTGTTATTATTATTGTCACCCCCTTTTTTAATAGGCTCGTTTGTTTTTTTAGGCGGATTGTTATTATTCCTTACCTCATTTGAACCTGCATTATTATTATTACCATTGCCATTATTGGCAGGTCTATTATCAGGTCTCCCCTCAGTATTGCGGTCAAACGGCTTTTTCTTTTTCTTCTTTTTCTTCTTTTTATCATCAGGCAACTCTATGGCACCGACCAAATCGCCACCGTAGTCAACTACTTCATCTTGTTCTTCTCCTTCTTCACCACCTGCACCATGTTTAGCAGCACTGGCAACAGCTTGAAGGGCTTTAAAATCAGGTGGCATTTCACCGCGCTCATTCATTTTGAGCACTTCTTTTACATCTGCTACGCCGAGCGTATAAAATTTACCACGCTCAGGACCTGATTCAAAAGTATAAATCATCAAGGCTCTAAAGACGTCTGTTTTTATCAAAACGGCTGAACCTGCTTGAGTTTTGAGTCTTTCAGGATTTCGAGGGAAGTCTTCGAGGGCATCGAGGTAGGTATCCAATTCATAATTGAGGCAGCATTTCAAACGTCCACACATACCACTCAGTTTGGCTTGATTGATAGCCAATTGCTGATAACGCGCCGCCGTAGTCGAAACGCTTTTGAAATCACTCAACCAAGTCGAGCAACACAATTCCCGTCCGCATGAACCAATGCCACCCAATCGGGATGACTCTTGACGAGCTCCGATTTGACGCATTTCTATTTTCACTTTAAACTCTTTGGCATAATGCCGAATGAGTTCGCGGAAATCCACACGACCATCAGCGGTATAATAAAAAGTCGCTTTTCGACCATCGCCTTGATATTCGACATCGCCGATTTTCATATCGAGGTCGAGTGTACGGGCTACTGCTCTCGCCCGTATCATCATATCGCGCTCAGTTCCGCGTACCTCATCGTGTTTTTCGACGTCTCGCTGATTGGCTTTGCGGATAATATTTTGAAAAAGAGAGCCTTCTTTGATGCCCTTCTTTTTCATTTGCATCCGAACAAGATCGCCACAGAGGGTTACTTTTCCGACGTCGAAGCCACCACCGCCAGGTACTTCTACCAAAACCCAATCGCCTGTAGTGACGTGCGTATAACTTGGGTTATGAAAAAATTCTTTACGCGCCCCATTTTTGAAACTCACTTCTGCGAGATCAAAATCGCCGACATCATGTATATCTAATTCAGAAAGCCAATCGAAAGTGTTCATCCTGTTGCAACCTCCACTACAATTTCCGCTGCAACCACCCGGCTTCCCTTCTTTTCCTACGCCACAACTTGCACAAGCCATTATTTTTATATTATGCTAAAATGGTTAATTTAAAATGATTTATAAAAGACCCCCTCAGTATCCAAGCATTTTTTTATTGAAAAGGCTCATACTTTAAGGTTTAAAATGCAAAACTACTAAAATATTTCTCAAAATTAGCCTAATCCATACCCCATAATGATTTCGGATTTGGGATTTGGGATTTCGGCGCACGCTACGTGTCCCAAATCCGAAATCACAAATCCGAAATAGTTATCCCCTCAGTATTTTGTTCATTTTTATGCTCGCATCTAAAAATAATATCTTCGGATTGGCATTTCTTTCTACAAAATAGCTGCACTCATCAAATAATGCTGCCATTGGTTCTATTTTATTAAAATTAATGATGCTTTTCATTTTTAATGCCGTGCTTAATTCATCACCTCGAAGCCTTAGATTTTCGTTGCCAGTTGTCGTTAAAACCATCAGTTCTCTTAAAAAATGTAAGCCATATTTTAAAAATAATTTCTGTTTTTCACGCCCAATACCAGCAAATTTATCGACCCAATTCACCAATTCAACCCCATTCCCTTTGAAACAAGCCCGCATCCAATCGAGAAAAAGCGTCGCATTATTATTTTCAGCAGTTTGTGAAAGGATCATGGCTTCGTTGAAATTGCCTTCAGCTAAATGCGAAATGGCTTCTGCCTCTTGTTCATCCAATTGAATTTTGATATTTGAAAGCAATTGATTATTGCCTTCACTGATTTGCATCAAACCATTTTTAACCTCTTCATCGCTCAAAGGAGCTAAAGTAACCAATTGACAGCGGCTTAAAATAGTGTTCAAAATCAAGTCCTGATTTTCTGCAACGAGTATAAAAAGCGTTTCGTCGGGTGGTTCTTCAATCAATTTCAAGAGTCGATTGCCTTCTTTTCCTAAATATTCAGGCAACCACATGATGAGTATTTTATGCGATGCTTCGAACGTTTTAAGGCTCAATTTTTTCACGATTTCTACGCACTCGGCTACTGGAATGTTGCCTTGCTTATTTTCAGCATCTAATTTTTCAAGCCATTGATTGGCATTTTGATAAGGATTTTGAGCCATTGCTTCGCGCCATTGCTTGAGTACATGCGTGGCTACTACCTTTGAACCTATGGTCGGATAAGAGAAATGAATATCAGGATGAATCATCTTTTCCGCTTTGACACAAGCAGTGCAGACGCCGCACGGCTCGGCATCCGCTTTGTTTTCACAGAGGATATATTGCGCATAAGTCATCGCCAAAGGCAAGCCGCCTGCACCTTGTGGTGCGAGCAAGAGCAAGGCATGAGGCATCCGTTCGCCATCCGCCATACCCCTCAGTATTTGCTTCGCTTTTTGCTGTCCGATGATGTTTTTAAAAGTCATTTTTTATTTTTAAAATATAGGTGTCGAGATTCTTTTAACCATTATAAAAAATTTCGGGAGCAAAAATAGTTTTTTAAGTTTGATAAAAATAAAAAAGCAACTTTGAGAATGCCTCAAAGTTGCTATTATTAATTATGTAGTGAAATAAATATGCAAAAGTATAAGAGTTTACATTTTAAAAAACTTCTCAGTTTGGTCACCTATTTTTAGAAAATACATGCCTTTAGGGAGGTTATTTAAAGAAATTTTCACTGTAGAATCACCATTATCATCTATTTGTTGTGAGAAAACTTCTTTACCAGAAATATCTATAATTTTAATATTAGGGTTTTTATTCAAGCCCTCAGTTTTTTCTAAAACAACAAAGTCAGTTGCCAAAGTCGGATAGATTTGCCATTTTTTACTCACTCTTGAAGCACTTTCTATTTTAGAATACTGGAAATTACCATCCATATCCATCATTTTTATGCGATAGTAGCTAACACCAGTCATCGGATTTTCATCCATAAACATATAGCCGCCTGCGCCAATAGCTTTGACTACACCAATTTGAGAAAAATCATACTGCGTTTTGCCACGCTCAACTATGAAACCATCTGTATTGTTTTCATAAGCGGTTACCCATTCCAAACGCTCATGAGAGCCTTCATTTTGAAGATTAAAACTACGCATATCTACAGGCAACACAATCGCACTACCTGTTAGGCGAACTTTATCAACTGTCCAAATCTCTTCGGGTTTGTTGTTTGTAATGGTCAATCGGATATATAAATCATGAGCTTCAGGCAAATTTGTTAATTCCACAGTGCTCATGCCATCTGTCGTGTGCAGACCAGGTGTTGTGCTCGGCGAAAAAATGGTTGGTGTACCGCCTGTTGTATAGGTCGTTGAAGCCAACCCCGTAGCATCATAAGCCCAATAGGCGTTGTTGCTGCCTCTTACTATAATTTGATCTTCGTAAGTAACGCCATCTATGCTCACTGATACAGTTACATTATCCGTTACATCTAAACCTTGTGCAGCGGTTGTAGCAAAAGCAGCTATTTTGTAAGATAAAGTGATATTTGAATAGCCCATAGTACTGACAGGGTCGAAATCAATCACCCTTGAACCCTCATTCATTCCGTAGCCTTTTACGCCATCAGAATAATATGGTGAGTCGCTCGAATAATATGACATGGGTGATTTTCCAGAAAATCCGCCTGCCGTACCGCCTGAGCCAATAACTTTGAAAGTCATATTATTAGCTGGAGGTGTAGTTTCAAAATTTTGTGCACCCAAAATGATTTGAGCTTGGACATTGAAAAGTGAAATAAAACAGAAGATAAAAAACAGTAATTTTCTCATTAGACCTATATGTAGTTTTAATTAAATTGTATTGATACCATGAATAGG
This sequence comes from Saprospiraceae bacterium, assembly GCA_043744275.1. GTDB lineage: Bacteria > Bacteroidota > Bacteroidia > Chitinophagales > Saprospiraceae > JAAFJT01. The sequence continues at coordinate 22,225 of JAYTUY010000031.1, read as the reverse complement.
CTAATTCCGTACCAATTTTTCTTAAAACTAAGCTATTGTGACATCACTAAATTGAGTATTATATTTTTTACAAATATTCAAAAGCATATTTTGTAAAAAAATACCTTACTGCGTCTCTCAAGTTAAAGCGTGAATTAATTTTGTTATGTACAATTTATAAGTTATTATATCATGTAAAATATGTTGACAAATAAACCCGTATTATCATAAGTGGCGATAATAGGGGTTTATTTATTAAAAAATAAAAAAATAATTATGTTGTTATGAGAAAAAGTGTTGTGAATTTTTAAATTAAAAAGGCAAATAAACGTTAGTAAATAGCTGAAAATGTATAATTTATACATTAATTAAATTATACATTTTATCAACAATTGGTTGTCGAATTTGAGCTAATGAATTATCCTTATCAGCACTTTTAAATTTTAAAAAATGATAAAAACGTACCCCCTCAGTATAAAGCACATAAGCAGCCAAACCAGTAGGAATAATTGTTAGAAGATAAAGCCATCCATTGATGACAAAAGGTAAAAACTGTGACAAGCCCCATTTTTGAAGCCACCAAAACAGCGGAAACAAAACCAAACCACTCATATACCTGATAGTCGTATCATAGGCTCTATCTATTTTCATCCATTTCACCATAGAATCACTCAACCAAGCAGGGATTATATTGTTCATAAAACCATAAATAAAAATGGGAAAGCTGATTAAAAGCTTCAAAATACTGAGGGGTATTGCTTTTGAAAAAGTATTTTTATTTAAATCATTGATATTCAATTCTTTAAGCTTTAAAAAATAATTATCCACATCTGATTTAAATTTTTCAAAATTGCTCAAGTCTTCTTTTTGCCAAGCGTGTATTTTATTGAGGATGTTTTTACTTCTCTCATAGTGCTTTTCGGTTTCTAAATAATTGTCAGATTGCAAAATAGCTTCAAGTTTTTTTAAAAAATTATCTTCATCCGAATCAGCACATTGAATAGTATGCGTAATCATTTGATTTTCAACACTTTGTGTAAAATCGGCAATTGCTTTACGCGGATTGGTATTATAAGCATCTCGCCAGGTATCTACTGTAATAGGTTCACCGATTTCTACTACCACATCTTTCCAAAATTTCAACGAGTCAAAATAAGTAATCACGATGGGTAAAATGCGCAAATCGAGTTCAAAATCGGTTTGCATCTCTGCGCTAAAAGCAATACGCGCCATGCCAGTTTTGAGATCCCGAACGCGGCGTTCTGGAAAACTTGTTCCTTCTACAGCAATATAAATAGTGCCACCCCCAATAAGATGCTCATCGCAACGGCGAAAAGCATCTTCATTGCGCAAGGGCTGCCCGTCGGGTACATCGTTCATGCGTTGAATTGGGATGCAATAAAGCGTGGAGAGAATAGCATTGCTGATAGGATTTTTGAAAAGGCTATAATTTGCCAACAAAAAGCATTGCTCGCGCATTCGATAGAGTGCCATAAGCGGATCCATCAGGGTGTTGGGGTGGTTGGAAATAACCAGCATAGGACCTCGTGCTTTCAAACGCTCTCGATTGATAAACACGATTTTTCGGAAGTACAAAGCATAACTGACCCAAACAAGTCCTTGAATAAAACGATATATTAATTTTAGAATTGGATTCACGTTTTAGTAAATTAATATAGCGCAAAACTGGAGCTTTGCACTACTATATTTTAAAATCTAAAAGCATTTTTTTAATATCATTATTAAAAGTTTCTTTTTCATTGAAATGAAAATTGACTTCAATAGGGATGGCATATATAACCATTTGATTTTCAATAAGATAGTCTTTATGAAGCTCTAATCGGGTGGCATCTTTTTCAGTAGTGATGATAATTTTTTTATGCCCAGACATATCATCGAATAGGCGTTTGAATTGAGCCACATCGTAATTTGAAAATACTCGATGGTCTTCAAATTCCATAGTCTGCACGGATTTTACTTTAGATGAAAGATACTCGACCAAATAATCTGCTTTAGCGATGGCACATACAAGAAGTACGGTCGTATCCATGTCTAAATCAACAAATTGTGGGCTTGACGCTTGTTCACCAACTGAAAATACTGAGGGGGTAGTATTAAAAATAGAATAAGGTGTACCATAATCGTAGAAACTAAAATAAATTCGTTGATACGGATATGGATTAATTTCATTTATAAATCGTTGTTTTTCAACATTTTCTAAGTGAAATGGACATTTTGTAACAACTATTATATCTGCTCGGCGATAGGTATGCCTCCAATCTCGCAAGCGACCTGCAGGCAAGAGATAATCGCGCGTAAATGGTTCATTGAATTCAGTAAGCAATATATTCAGATAAGGGCGTACTGCCAAATGCTGAAAAGCGTCATCAAGGAGTATTGCTTGAATTTCAGGATTTCGATAGAGCATTTGAGGAATGGCGTAGGCGCGTTTTTCTCCTACAGCCACAGGTACTGAGGGGTACTTGCGTTTAAATTGGAGCGGCTCGTCGCCGACTTCAGTCACGTCATTCTCAGGTTCTACCATCCTGAAGCCTTCTGTTTTGCGCTTGTAGCCTCGGCTCAAAACCGAGACATTTATATAAGGCTGTAGCAAGCGAATCAGATACTCGATATGAGGCGTTTTGCCTGAGCCACCGACGCTCAAATTGCCGACACAAATAGTGGGAATATCGAAGCGAGAAGACCTCATCAAATTGCTTCGATACAGAAACCCACGCAACGAAACCACTATGCCATACACCAATGCAAAGGGTGACAATAAGATTTTTGAAAAAAAATTTAAAAAAAATTGAATCATGACGGAACAAATCTAAAGCATTTTCGTTGGTAAATTAAGAATGTTTTTGGATTTTTATTTTAAGTAATTGTATATCAATGATTTAAGCATATTATTTATTTAAATGAAAACAATATTTTTAATTACAGATACAAAATGGACACAAAAAAGGTTTTTTAGGGTTGTAATAAAAATTATAAAAAGTATAACATTTTAATTTCAGAATTTTATATTATTCTAAAAAAATCTATATATGTTTTCTATTGAAAAATTATAGTTTTAAATAATTTATTTTCTAAAAAGTGTTGACTAATAACGATTTTATTCGTACTTTTGCAATCCACTCTTTCGGAGAAATTCCAATTTTTGAGATTACACTAAATTAGAACAAGTATTATAAAATATACTTTTCCAATTAACTATGAGAAAGCCTTGTGGCGGCTACACGTTGTAAATACCCTTACGAGTGTCTATTAATTAATGTATTAATTGATTGGCACCTTTGAAAACAATTCTATTAGCCATAACGCTTTTTTTTACACACATGTGTTTTTATTAAAACGAAACTTAACGGGGCAAGAGTTTTCGCACAAGATTATCTGAATAATTCATTTATTCAGCATCAGATTTTTTCGCCTTGAATTTTTAGGAGATTCTATTTCTCAAAATGCATTAAAAAACAGCAACCATGTATCAGTTCAAAGCAGTTATGAAAGGTAGTTTAGAATTCGGAAACCGAAAAAGCTACGATATGATGATGACCCATTTCCAGAAACGGTTGGAGTCATACTATAAAAATGACATCCTGTTGAAAGACCCATCTTTTTTTCAGGAAGAAACGTTGAGTATTACCGTTCCCCGTCAACAAGTGGGGTGCTCTGAAAAGACATGGAAAAATACTGCGTTTTTGCTCAGAGAACTGAGGGGGTTTGCCGTTGCTGGGGAGTTCCATATTTGGGTAACGGATGAAAAGAACGCTTTATGTGGTGAAGAAATGATAGTCCCTCAAGGAGATAAAGTAGCCACTACTGATTATTTGCGTGGCGTAGAAATGTTGAAAAGAGGTAGTAGAGAAGAAGAGGCAATTGAGCTTTTCAACAAAGCCATAGAAAAATATGACCGCTATTCACAAGCTTTTGAACGCAGAGGTGTGGCATATTTGCGCTTGGGTCGTTTTGAAGATGCCATCATTGATTTTTCTAAAAGCATCGCTTTGTGTAAAAATGCTCCTGCATTCTTAGGCAGAGGACGTGTGAAAATGGAAATGAATAATTTAGACGGTGCATTGATTGATTTCCAAAATGCTATAGATAATGCTGTACCTTATCAGCCCGTTTTTTGGACAGCTCGCCGAATCAAAGGTGAATGCCATATGAAATTGAACGAGTATGAAAAGGCAATTTTCGAGTTAAAATTGGTAACCAAACGCCCTTTTAAGGAAACTGACCCCAATTTTAATTATCGCAAACAAGCATGGCAATCATTTGGTCAAGCACTTTTAAATAAAGGTGTGGCAGTTGAAGCTGCTGCTGCTTTTAGAGAAGCCCTTTCAATTGAGAATTGTGCAGTGGTAGCAGACTTACTCAATAGCGTCAATAATATGATTGTTGTCAGTAAACCTAAACCTACAAAACCCTCTCCGATAAGTGCTTCGATGAATTAATTTATTGAGATTAGAAAGTTGATATTTTTAAGTAAAATATAAAATTACCTAAATGGCATTTCACTCCGAAATGCCATTTTCTTTTTAATTTTGATTTAAATTAATAAATATTTTTATTGTCAAAAAAAATTCCTTTAACTTTAAGAGAATTTTTAAACAAGCATTATGGGAAATACATGGCTCAATAGTATTATGCGATATGTACTGCATAAACGAATGCGACGAATTCGCTATTTTTCTGCACATCCTCACGATGTGCAAACGGCTATGTTAAGTCAATTTGTCAATACAGCTCGATATACTGAGTGGGGTAGAATACACGATTTTAAAAATATTAAAAACCCTCACCAATTCAATCAAAATATTCCAATCCAAGATTACGAGACTCTCAAGCCTTACATCAATCGTATGATGCATGGCGAACGCGATGTACTGTGGCCAGGGATAGTGAAATGGTATTCAAAATCAAGCGGAACGACCAACGACAAAAGTAAGTTCATACCAGTTACTATCCAAAATCTTAAAACTTGTCATTTAAAGGGCGGCTGGGATTCATCCGCTTTGATTTATAACTCTCGACCGAATACGCAAGGCTTCTCAGGCAAAATGCTTGTAATGGGTGGTAGCTATGAATCTTTTGAACCGCATCCTTCAACGCGTTTTGGTGATGTTTCTGCTATTATGATTCAACACCTCCCCTCAGTAGGGAGCTATATTTATGCTCCAAGCATAGATATAGCCACAATGCCCAACTCAGAGCAAAAGATTGAACTCATGGCGAATGCGCTGATTAAAGAGGACATGCGAAGCATCGGGGGCGTTCCGACTTGGACTGTAGTGCTGCTGAGGCGTATTTTAGAAATGACAGGTAAAAATAATATTTTGGAAGTATGGCCCAATTTGCAAGTATATATTCATGGGGGCGTTAGTTTTGAGCCTTATAAAGAAACGTTTAAGCAACTTATTCCAAGTGAAGACTTTACATATTGGGAAATCTATAATGCTTCGGAGGGCTTCTTCGCTACACAATGCCAACATGGAGCTGATGATATGTTGCTATTGCTGAATAATGGTATTTATTACGAGTTCCTGCCTGAGAGCGAATGGTATTCTTCAAACCCTATTGCTATACCCCTCAGTGAAGTTGAAATTGGCAAACACTATGCGCCTGTGATTACGACTAATGCTGGTTTGTGGCGTTATGTACTAGGCGATACTGTCCTTTTCACCTGCACAAATCCATATAAAATCAAGGTTTCAGGCCGTACTAAACAGTTTGTCAATGCCTTCGGTGAAGAAGTCATGGTAGCCAATACAGACAAGGCTTTAGCCGATACTTGCGCTACTTTTGGCGCAGCTGTGAGTGACTATACTGTAGCACCGATATATTTTGACGGTAAAAATAAAGGAGGACATGAATGGGTGATAGAATTTGATCGAGAACCACCTGATATGGAAGCTTTTAATAATATCCTCGATACAAATCTTCAAAAAATCAACTCCGATTACGAAGCCAAACGTTTCAAAAATATGGCGATGGATCGGCTCAGGTTAAGCCATGTGCCGCGTGGTACTTTTAATGGTTGGATGAAAGCGAAAGGAAAGTTTGGTGGTCAAAACAAAGTGCCTCGCTTGGCTAATCATCGGCAATATGTCGAAGAAATCCTTCATTTTATTGGTAAAAGAATCTAAAGAATCTACAAAAAATAAAATAATACAAATGCCCCCCTCAGTATTTGCCATAAAAAAAGTCCTTGCGGGAGACAGCAAGGACTTAACCATATTCAGAACATGAAGGATTGAGAGATATTATAAGTTTGAAATTTTCTTCTTGATTTCGTCCAAACTGAACACTTTCGGTTGTAAACGAATATTGTTCGCAGCAGTAATAGTAGCATCTTGAACATCCATGTATGAACGCCCATTGAGGTTAGATATACAAACCACAGTTACCTGTTTTCCAATCGGAATGCCTTTGTAACTTTGTGGAATACAGAATTGTTTAGTAGTAGGTGTGCCCTCTAATTTCACGACAGATAAAATATCTTTGAAGGCAATATAAACGCTTGTATTGCGATTAGTGAAAGAATCTGGCATCGCTACACAAAATTTATTGGTCAAATTTGGCTCATCATTGAATCTATCGCAATTAATCCAACCAAATCTATCTAATAATAGTTGAAAGCCTTTTTTCTCTTGAGTCGAGTCAGACCAAGTAGTTACTACATCTCTATTTGAGTTGATGGGAGTCCAATCAAATTGCAATCTATTCAGGTTTTTTCCTTCAAACAGACCCATTGCCCCCTCAGTATTTTTTATTTTATAACGAACTTTTATTGTTTTATTTTGACTTAGCTTGACTTCTACGCCATTTTGTTTAGCAGTTAAAAATACAACACCGCCTGAAATCAACAGTTTTCCACCTGAAATTGTGGGTTTATCATGAGCAATTAATTCGCCTTTGGTTCTTAAAATAAGTACTTCAATGTCCAATTTGCCTTTTAAAGCCTGATTGTTTTTAGATACACATGGGCTTGACGGAAACTCTAAAGAAACATCATCGGGCAATTCTATTTTCCCACCTTGCTCTGCTGAAATGCTATCTTTTAGGATGGGTTTATTGAGTTCATTGATTAATTTTTCTATATTTAAAAGTTGTGTTGGAATGCCTAATACAGGGGCTTGCAAATCAGATTCATTTTCCCAAATGGTATCTGATTTTGTTGCAGTCGGCACAATTTCCGTTGTCTTGGTAATAATTACTTCATCCTTATCCTTTTGACAAGCCTCGTTCAATAGGATGATAGATAAGCAAAAAATATACAAAAAGATTTTTTTCATTTCAATATAAAATTAAATTCATGTCATAAAGCATTCAAAAAAATGAGTTTAAAAATCAATCTAAACCCGATGAAAAACTTTGAAGTTATAAGCTGCAGTTAATATGAAGAGGACTTGATTAACATTTTCGCTGCTTGAATATTATGTTTTTCTTTAAAAAAAATATCATCAGTTCTTAAACAATCAAAGTCTATATCTCAAACCAATATTCAAACCAGCATTAGAATAACTTTGACGAAGCCCATAATCTGATTTTGTAATGGGTTTCAAATAATATCTAAATTGAGGTTCTATCATCAGTTGCCATTTATAGCTCAATCTATAATATGCTGCCACACTGCCCACAAGACTCGTGCCCACCGAGGTTTGATAAATTGTATTATTTTTTGAAATAACTAAAGGCAGCATATCTTGACCTAAAACAGTAGCTTTTGGAGCAGTTTTAATATTGATATTTACACCTGCATTCAAACCAATAGTAATGTTTTCAGTCAATCCAAATTCATATCCACCTTGAATCGTAAAATCTAAAGAGCGATAATGATTGTAGCGCGTTGAACGGTAAATACCATCTGTGATGATAATTTTTGCCGTATCAAGTTGTCCAGTGGTAGGGTTTTTATCAATGACATATCTAATATTTCCAGTAAATAAACTATCTCTTTGAAATTTTTCATTTGTCTGAGCATAAACAATACCCCCCCTCAGTAAAAAGCCATTTCCAAACACCGCCGTAGCCCTTGCGCCTGCACTGAATGCATATTGCGATGCTTCAATCGTATCGCGTGAATTCCGATAATCAGTATATTCAAGAGAATTGGCTTTCAAAATACGGAAAGCATATTCGGGAGCACCATAAGCATCTACATACCACATAGGTCTGCCTCCTCCTTTGCTGCCAAACGTAGGGCAACCGTCTGGTCCCGGGCAAGGCAAAGCTTTGACAACATCCTCGTGTGAAGGAGCTGCCAAAGCAATGCCTTTAGGGAAAGAAATGTGCAAGGGATTGAATAATTCGCTATTTCTTGAAATCGGCATTTCGGTTTCTGACGACAACTGTTGTGAATTGTCATCAGTTTGAGATGGTGCAGCACTTGAAATAGAGGGATTAAAAGTCGGTTGCGGTAAGTTCGATGTGATTTTAGTTGAATTGGAAGCCAGTATGTCCGTTTTATTGGCTAATGATGTTGCATTATCTTTATTAACGCCTTTTCGAGGTGTTATTATTTCATGAGTTTGGTTCTGAGTTTCAATATTTATCATTTCAGGTGTATTGGTTACCCCCTCAGTATTTTTGTTATTTAAAACAATATTTTTAGAATTTTCATTATCATCAGAAGTATTAAAATTTCTATTTTCTAAAGTTTTATAACCTATTAATAATAAGGCAATAATTAATGCAGCCATTGCCAATCTAAACCGTCCAGTTTGCCACCATGCTATCACAGGGCGTCTGCCCTCACGGGTGTTCATGATGCGCTCAAACATATCAGTCGGTACGCTGGAAGTGTGGTCAACAAGTTTATGTTTAATAATATCTTCCGATGAAGGCTCTTTGAAAGCTCGCTCAATCATGATGCGATCGAATAAGTCTGATGGCACATTTGATACATGGTCAGCCAATTTTTGCTTCACTACTTCATCCACCGACGGCTCACCTACGCTGCGAATATGCATAATCCGCTCGAACATATCGCCCGAAACCTCCGACTCGTATTCGCTGAGCCGTTGCTTCAATATATCGTCATAAGGTAATTTTTCTTTCATATTATTATCCTTTGAGCAGTCGTTATTCTGTTTTGCAAGGCATTTCGAGCTTTTACTAATTGCGACCTTGACGTACTTTCTTCTATTCCGAGCGTCTCGCCTATTTCTTTATGACTATAGCCTTCAATGACATATAAGTTAAAAACCACTCTATAACCATCGGGCAGTTGGCTAATAAGCCCAAGCAATTCATCTTCGGTCATTTTGGAAAATACTGAGGGGTCTTCGCTCGATTCAATCACATTCTCCATCCCTATGCCCTCTTTCTGAAAACTATGGCGGCTGGCATTTTTCAAAGCCGTATTGACCACTATACGCCGAACCCACCCTTCAAAAGAGCCTTTGCTCTCGAACCGGTGGATATTATCGAAGACTTTGATGAAGGCATCTTGCAAGATGTCTTCCGCTTCCATTCTATGCCGTGTATAGCGCAAACAGACGGTCATCATCTTTCCCGCGTAGCGGTTAAAGACTTCCCGTTGGCAGACGCGGTCTTCTCGAAGGCAGCCTTGTATGATGTCGTATTCCGTCAAGTTCTGTAATTATTTTATGCTATTCTTAAATATGGTTTTCGAGTAAGACATAAAATTACAATATTCTCTTCCAACACGAAGAGACTTTAACATTTGAAAACGTTGCCTCTGGGTACACATTTTTCATAAAAAATAAAGCCTACCCACAAATACTGAGGGGTAGGCTTCTTAAATAATAATTTAAAGTTGATTTAGGTTACTTTGTTTTTAAAACAATTTATTGTATTTTAACAAAAGAGTATTGCGGATAAATAGAGCTCGACCTTCATTTTTCAAATCACCGCCCTTATAAACCGTGATGTTATGGTCATAAAACCAATCACTTTTAAAATTCACGGATATATTTTTATAAACAATAAAATCCAATGAATTATACCATTCTACCGCAATATTCTGCGGTTGGCGAAGGTAATTTGAGTACAAATCAAGTGTTGAACCAAATATGAATTTACCGTCAAAAAACTTATTGATATAATCGGCACGTAGTTCTGAGCCCATTTGTAAGTCCTTTTTTTGATATACCCCATTTTTTAAAGGAATAAAATTATGATTTTTGGCAATACTATCGTTGGCAACAATGATAAGTCGCATAGCGATGGGTGAATAAAGCACTTTGAAATGTGGGTTAGCTTTGTAAATAACGCCTGGTGCAAATTTAAAAATAGCAGGAGCAAATAATTTGGCATTCAAAGGTACAGGTAGTTTTTCACCTTTAAGTGTAATTGGTTTCAAGAAATTAGCTCCATACGTTGGTAAAAATTGGGTTTGAAAATCAGCTAAACCTGCTCCATACCATTTAGCATTGTCTGAAATTTGGTAACCCCATTGTGAGGTTGCTTGAAGCACATCAGTTGATTTTGTAAAAGCGTCGCCGCCTACCTTAACGACACCTAATTGAAGACCGAACTTATTGTCCCAAAGCACTTTACCTTGTTTCAAATTCGCTGTGTAATTCAATAAGCCACCGAATCCCACACGATTGTCGCCGGCACCTACACGAGGGTTGATAAGGTTGAGAAGTGAAAAATCGAGACCAATGCCGCCGACTTTTGTCCAGCCGTCTGCTGCATCTTTTTTGTCCATTTCTTTGATGTTGTCTTTAGCGTCAAGAACTTTTTGTGCGGACATAGTGAGAGAGAATGAACTGATAACAGTCAAAATAATTAATTTCCGTAACATAAAAATGTAGTTTTATAGTGAACAAAATTAAGATTGAATATTGATTATTTTAAAAACAATTTAAATAATCAATATTCATAAATCATTGATCTTCAGGTAGTTTCAAAAAATCGCTGGGCAGTATTTGCACCTCTTCTTTCATCAATTTACTGAGGGGTACGATGATGAGGCGTTCGCTGGTTTGCATTTTCACACAGGAGTTATCTAAATATACTATTTTTCCAATGGTATCGCCCACCTTGATGGTGTCACCAATATTGAAGTGCCGACGGCTATAAAATGACGCTAAAAAATTAGACATCATATCCCGCGAAGCCAAACCATAGCCTAAGGCAAAAGCTGCAACACCGCCGCCAAGAATAATGCTTATATTATTTTTTACAAAATCGGTATCTATTTTCGCTTGCGATAAAGCACTAATCATGGCAGTTAGGAAAACGAAATAGAAAATAAAATTCGATATAAGATTAGGCGAAGGAATCCCGACCGATTTAGCCGCCGAATAAATAACTCCTTTTAAGACATTCGCCAAGAGCAAACCTATAATCATCACAGCCATTGCTGTTATGAGGTTAGGAACGTAATTTATCAAATCAGCAATCAGCTGCGATAAAGCAGGCATACCGAGAATATCCGTAGCCGCTGTCAGAAAAATCAGCAATAAAACATAGTAAAAAATCTGCCCAATGATGCGGCTCGGTTTTAAATTGATATTGTATTGCTCAATGATGTCAATATCGTTGAGTTTCTGAGCCAATTTATCAATGCCTACGCTGCCTAATACCTTTTCAATAATGCGGCTAACCGCTTTGGCTATGAGCATCCCAACGATAGCCACTATGATGGCACCGATTAGATTCGGTATAGCTAAAGTAAATCTTAATAATAAAGTCCGTAAAATTTCTAATCCCATTTGTATATAGTATTGTTTTTCATTAAGTTTTGGAATCAAACAGGCAATTTTTGAACATTAGGATACCCCCTCAGTATCACACGTATTTTAGAATGCCTGCTAAATTTTTTTACTACCGCTCGCCGGGGGCTTTTGGTCCACTTGGCTTGAACGGGTTGCCAGAATCAGACGGTGCTGGACGGCTCCTATCTTCAGAGTCATCTCCACCGAGCATTCCGATAACCGTTTTGATGATTTTTGGAAAAAAAAGGTCAATCATATCACCTGCTACGCGATATGAGTTTTGTTTTTTTTGGAGGCGTTGCTCCACTTCCATCATCTGCGGCAGCGTAAAGCGAGACTCATATTCATCTTCCATGAGTCGCTGAAAGCTGTTTTTTTTCCTTTCGTCTGCCATTTTATTGTTCGGTTTTAAAATTGAATGTGTTTTTAAAAAGGTTACTAAATATCCCGATTTGATAATTTCAAATATAACTCTTGTGCTTTATGTTTAGCACGTTTAATTTTCATTTTAACGGCACTTTCAGTTTTATCAATAGTATCAGCTATTTCTTTAATACTCAACTCATCTTGGTATTTCATCAACAGTATAATTCTATCACCAGTTGACAATTCCTCAAGCACTTGTTTCAAGTATTTAATATCCATTTCGCGCATAAATTCGTCTGGCACATCTTCTTCTGCTACATCGGGTACTCGTTCTATATCATCACTGAAAAGCGTTTTCTCTTTTTTCCTCTTGCGTATCAGGTCTATACAAAAATTGTAAGTAATAGAATAAATCCAAGTAGAAAATTGCGATTTCTCTCCAAAATTACCTAAATTCAGCATTATTTTAACAAATATATCCTGCACTGCATCCTTCGCCTCATCCTCATTTCGAAGAATAGAAAGACACTTGCCATACACCTTACCAGCGTATTTGCGATATAGTATGCTGAAATGAGTAGCATTCTGCGTTCGCAGATACTCCCTTATAATGTCAGCATCCGACATTTCTTTATTTGCAGAATGAGTGCTCAATAAATTTGTGATAATTTGAATTGTGAAATTCTTTTAATAAGTCAAGGTTTCATAAAGCCTTATTGCCACAAAATTATTGAATAAATTCAGATTCCATAACTTACAACACTAAATTTAGGAAATTACAGAAAACGGTCTTCTTACAATCTTCTTTATCTTCTTTCTCAAGCTGACAATTTTTTGACGCTATATCAATAAAATGGGTACAGATTTTTTAATAAAAAATTAAACATTTATTAACATTATATTGAATTATAAGCAACTTAGTCAATGTTATTGCGCTCGAATCGTAACAGAAATGGGTGTTTTTGTTTGAAGTAAATTCTATATTTTTTCTAATTTTGCACCGCCAATAATGTTTTTTAATGCAAAATTTATGTTTGCTTTATTTTTAAATTTCCTTTTATGATTTATAAAATTGCCAAACCAAACCGCCGAATCGTTGGCGAAATTACACTCGACGGCTCGAAAAGTATTTCGAATAGAATATTGATTATCAATGCTTTATGCAAAGATGATTTTAAAATAGATAGAATCTCAACCTCAAAAGACACCCAAACGCTCACTAAACTGCTCAGTCAAAAAGATACTACCGTTTATGATGCAGGGGCGGCAGGCACGACTTTCCGATTCATGACCGCCTACCTCGCTTTGCAATCAGGCACTCAAATACTGACGGGGTCGGAACGCATGAAACAACGCCCGATTGGTAAGCTCGTGGATGCTCTCTGCGCTCTTGGCTGCGACATCGAATATCTTGAAAATGAAGGCTACCCACCTTTGAAAATAAATGCACCTAAACCATTGACTACCAATGAGTTAAGCATAGCAGCAGATACGAGCAGTCAATATATTACAGCCCTTTTGATGATTGCGCCTACATTGCCCAATGGCTTGCGTCTAACGCTTGAAGGCAATATTGTGTCGTTGCCATATATCCAAATGACGCTTTCGCTCATGCAATATTTCGGCGTGGAACATGCTTGGTCAGGCAATACTATTATCGTCGAAAATCAAGAATATATTGCAAAAGATATTGTGGTAGAAGCGGATTGGTCGGCAGCGTCCTACTATTATGCTATCGCAGCTTTTGCTGATGAGTTGGATTTAAAACTCAATGGGCTGTTTAAAAATAGCCTTCAAGGCGATTCAGTTGCGGTAGAAATGGGCTTTCATTTTGGCGTGGACACAACTTATATTGATGCAACTGAAAATACTGAGGGGGGCTTGCACTTAAAAAAATCGGGTGAACCCATGACCGAAATGTTTGAATGGGATTTTTTAAAATGCCCTGATATTGCTCAAACTTTTGCGGTGATATGCGCTGGTACAGGCGTGCAAGGCTTATTCACAGGGCTTGAAACACTTTTTATTAAGGAAACGGATAGAGTAGCTGCCTTAAAAAATGAGTTGGCGAAAGTCGGAAGTTCATTTGTCAAATTACCCGCAAAATTTTCACAAAAGTCTCAGAAACAATACTTTATGGTTGAAGGAAAAGCGCAATGGGATAAAATTCCGCTCTTCCCCACATACGAAGACCATCGCATGGCTATGTCATTTGCACCCTTAGCTATGATTAATACTATTAAAATAGAAGACCCCTCAGTAGTAGAAAAATCTTACCCTGAATTTTGGGAAGATTTAAAAAAATTAGGGTTTGAAATAGAGTAGCGCGGAAATACCTTTTGTAATCAAATTAATTTGAATTAGGATTTGTAAGATGATAAAGATGTTTAAGGATGCATTTACATCCAGTTGGCAATCCTTAAACATCTTTCTCATCCTACGAATCCTAATTCTAATTAAATAAAATTAAGTTTAAATAGAATGTATAAAAATTTGATTGTCATTATTTTATCAATGACTTCACTAACAAGTTGCCATCGGCAATTGACAAATACTGCTTCGTCTTCCATACCTGAAGTGATGGTCAGACCCCTCAGTAAATCCATGCAAAAAGATACTTTTCCTTACTCTTGGTTTGGCACATGGGCAGGTAATTTAGAGATTTACAACTCCAAAGGATTATCACAAACCATTCCCATGGAGCTTGTGATGGGTGAAACTGAAACGCCAGGCGTTTATAAATGGAATATTATTTATGGAACAGACCGCGTTAAAGGTTTGCGCCCATATTTATTGCGCACGGTGGATGCTTCAAAAGGCTTGTATTTGAATGATGAAATGAATTCTATCAAAATGGAATCCTATTATTTAGGTGGCAAATTATTTTGTAATTTCAGCGTAGAAGGCAATGTTTTGACCACTATTGAAGAAAAAGATGGCGATAAAATGAAGTTTGAAATCATATTCGGAAAAGAAAAACCAGTCAGTATTACGGGCAACGAAATCGTGAAAGGCGATACTGTTCCAGCCGTTAAAACCATGCCCATTATGATCAATCAAAGAGCTGTTTTAATAAGAAAAAAATAAGCTAATCGTTAAGCAATCAATACTTTACACATTTTTTAATTTTTAATTTTTATTGAAAATTAATGACGACTTTAGATTATCAAGACATAGCACTCCTCTTGCCCTTGCAACCTGGCATCTATAAATTCTTAGATGCCAAAGGCACTATTTTATACGTAGGCAAAGCAAAAAATCTTAAAAGTCGCCTATCCAGTTATTTCGGCGAGCGGAAAGATAGGCAGATAAAAACCCGCGCCTTAGTCAAACACGCTCATCATATAGAATTCACGATTGTAGAAAGTGAGCAAGATGCCCTGTTGCTCGAATGTGCCCTTATCAAACAGCACCAACCACGCTACAATGTGATGCTCAAAGACGGCAAAAGCTATCCGTATATCTGCATCAAAAACGAACGTTTTCCTCGTGTTTTTATCACTCGACGTGTCATAAAAGATGGTTCGATGTACTTTGGTCCTTATACATCAGGCTATAAAGTCAATCATTTGATGGAATTAATTAAAAATCTTTTTCCATTAAGAACATGTGCTTTTGCTTTGACTAAAGAAAATATTGAGAAAGGTAAAATAAAGGTTTGCTTAGAGTATCACATCAAAAATTGTATGGGTCCTTGTGCAGGATTGGAAAGTGAGGAAGAATACAATGAAAAAATCGCTCAAATTAAAAATATACTGAGGGGTCAATTTTTTTCAGTGAAAATGCACTTGAAAAAAGAAATGCAGATCCTTTCTGAAAATCTTGAATTTGAAAAAGCACAACAAATCAAGGAACGCCTGACTGCTTTCGAGGATTATCAGGGCAAGTCAACAGTAGTGAGTTCTACCATTTCGGATGTGGATGTTTTCACCATTGATACTGATGATAAAATGGCTTACGTTAGCTATCTGAAAGTCGTGAATGGTGCTATCATTCATACCTATATTTTGGAGTTGACTAAAAATATGGAAGAAGACGAAGACTCTATGTTGAGTTTTGCTATCCCTTATTTACGCGATAAATTTAATAGTGATAATAAGGAAATATTGACGCCTTTTGAAATTAAAATAGCAGACCCCTCAGTATTATGCACTATTCCGAAGATTGGCGATAAAAAGAAACTGCTTGAACTCTCTCAAAAAAATGCTGAATATTATTTACAGCAAAAACGCAAGCAAGAAGCCTTAAAACAAGGTAAACAAACTTCTTCCGAACGCATTTTGACGACTTTGAAAGAAGATTTGCAAATGGATGTGTTGCCAATGCACATTGAATGTTTTGATAACTCAAATTTACAAGGCTCTAATCCTGTTTCGAGTTGCGTCGTTTTTAGAAATGCCAAACCTGCCAAACGGGATTATAGGCATTTTAATGTCAAAACCGTAGAAGGACCCAACGATTTTGCTTCGATGGAAGAGGTCGTATATAGGCGGTATAAACGCATGATTACTGAGGGGTCGCCGCTGCCACAATTGATTATTATTGATGGCGGTAAAGGGCAATTATCTTCGGCGATGAAAAGTTTGAAGGCTTTGGATATTGAAAATAAAGTAACGGTTATTGGCATCGCCAAGCAATTAGAAGAGATATTTTTCCCGAGCGACCCACTGCCTTTATACATTGATAAAAAATCGGAATCTTTGAAACTCATTCAACAATGCCGCAATGAAGCCCACCGATTCGGCATCACTTTTCACCGCAACCAACGCTCTAAAAATTTCATTACCACTGAATTGACAGGTATAGAAGGCATTGGAGAAAAAACTTCGGAGAAACTTTTAACCCATTTCGGCTCGGTCACTAAAATAAAATTAGCGACGAAAGAAGAACTCGAAGCTTTGATTGGCAAGGCAGGTACTAAAAAGGTGATTACTTATTTTTTGAAAGATTCTAAAAATAATGAGGTTATCTCAGAAGGTGACTAAGTTATTGGTTATTAGATTATTTTATATAAAAAATATTGGAAACCAATCTTTTAGTAATGAAACATAACCCAATACAGCAATTCCGCATACGACTTTTTTAAAACACATAGCCACATAGAACACATAGCTTTTATAAGAAAAATGCTCGAAAAACTATGTTTTCTATGTGGCTATGTGTTTCAAAAAATAAAAACCATGCGTTAAAAAAGTCATATGAGGAATTGCAGAACCCAATAAAATAACCTAATAACTAATAACCTGATCTATTGCACTTTAAGCATCGTCCGCACTTGTTGCGTAGCCCCATTTTGTAGGCGAGCGTAATAGACACCTGCGGGTAAATGACCACCATTGTAATAAACTTTATACTTTCCAGCCGCATACAGACCGTCAACAGGCAAGGCAATAATTTGACCTTCGACGTCAAAAATTTGCACCATTGTATGCCCTCCCTGCGTTTCAAACTCAATAGTCGTAGCAAAATCGAACGGATTTGGATAATTTGAAATCAAATTCAACCCTGCTGTTTTATTGATGTCATGCGTATCCGTTATGCACGAAGGCGAGTTGACAATTTTGAGCTTTTGAAAATTAGGCAGTATAATTTTAGATAAATCAGTGCTATTCACGCAAAACCAATCAGTCAAAATGGAAGAATAAACGGAGCGGAAATCATACTGCATGGGTATATTCGCATTCACATCTACAGTCGCTGGAATGGTCGGATTATTGCCCAAAATGCCGCCAAAAAGGCTTGAACCAAAGACAAACATGGGCAAAGCTGCGCCATGATCTGTTCCGAAACTACCATTCGATTTGATGCGGCGACCAAATTCTGAAAACGTCATACCCAATACTCGATTGTCCACTTTCAAGGCTTCCAAATCTCTTTGGAAAGCATAAATTGAATCATTCATTTGCTTCATCAAATTGGCATGACCGCCTATGGCATGGTCATTTTGATCTACTTGACCTGAATGCGTATCGAAACCGCCAATAGTGACCATATAAACCCGTGTTTTCAAACCACCTTTCACCAAACGGGCGATAGCTTTGAGTTGAGTCGCCAAGTTGTTGCCTGTCGGATAAACGACGCTGCTATTTGTACCTTTATTATAAGCCGATGCAATGGCAGTGCCATATTTATCAGCTTGTTTAGCGACTGTCCGAATATAACTCAACTCCTTTCCTGCTTTACCCGTCAAGGGCGAAGAGCCAATATCACTAAAATTATATAAATTAGTCAAATCTGGGTAAGACACCGCCATCGGACCCGTCAAGCCCATAAAAGACAGCGTCATATCGCCTACTTGAATGGCTAAAGGATCAGGCATGACTGTATTCGGATAGCCTTCGGGATAGTTCGGATATTCGTTCATCATGTAGCGACCGACCCAGCCTGTATAAATATTTTCAGCAGCACCCGACGCGCTCATCCAAATATCCGTAGAGCGAAAATGCGAAAAATTTTGATTTGGATAGCCCGCTGCTTGTATTATTTTGACTTTTCCTTCATTATAAAGATTGGCAACATCCTTTAATGCAGGGTGCAAGGCGGTGGTAGTTGTGCCGTTCAATTTAGCCACTTGACTTTCATTAATGAGAATATTGGCACGCGCCCCTGAAAGATTAGGATATTGGTCGAGCGGAATCACGGTATTCAAACCATCATTACCACCACTCATTCTGATGATAACCAGCACGTGGTTGGTTTCAGCAGCAGCATTTGTCAACATTCGCATCCAAGGCGAATCCATAGCACCGAGATCGTTATTTTTTCCCAAAAACGAAGGCATCAAGGCACTGACGGCTGATTTTTGTATAAAGTCTCTTCTTTTCATTTTTATATATGGTAAAGCGAAACGCCAGTTCCGCAAATTTTAAATAATGTAGCAGAAAACATCTGTTCCGCAGATTTTAACATAAATGAAACTCAGGCAAGTCAACAAGCAGTTTGTAAAACGTTTGCAAACGAGTATTCACTGTTGCGATATTGGTCGTTGTTGGGTTAGTTTTATAAGCATCCCAAGCATCTGTCCAATAGTAATCACTTGTTTGACCTGAAAGCAAGATGTTTTTAGCATAATTTTTTAAAGTCGTAGAAACAGGTACACGATACAATATTTCCAAAACTCTATCAATCAATTTATTGGGGTCACCAGCATCATTACCAAATTGATCCGTGAATTTTAAAACATCAATGACCAATTTTTTATTATTACCTAATCCAAAACCATTATTAGTTAAAAATTTATCAACAAAACTCACTCGCTTAGGAAAGCTGTCCGTATTAATCCAAAATTCATGAAAAACAGGGAATTGATAGTAAGCGGGCCAGCCTGCCACGTTGGGTGGATTGCCAATATTCTGTCCTTGAGATGAAGCCCCTTTATTGCGTTCACCCCCAATAGTGTCCCACGCTAAATATTGCTCAGTATAATTAGCCGCCGTCGGAATATCCATCTGAAACTCACGAGCAACACCGACCACATAATCAATCGGGCTTTTTATCAGGCAACCTTTATTAGCGGCATCAAAAAAATGCTCACTCATCAATAATGCTTTCAAAACAGGCTTAATATCATAATTGGCTTGGCGGAAAATAGTCGCTAATGGTGTAATGACATTCGCTTCTATATCTGCATCAATTTCATAATAAACAAAAAAAGTATAGAGTTTTCTGCAAATAAATTTAGCTGCTTCATTAGTAGCTAAAATCATGGTCAGCATTTCATCAAATTCGGCTAAAGCGTCGTCCGCTGTATTTGTTGCTTTGCCTGTTATTGTTTTACCGCCATAAAATGTAGAAAAAGTTTTTGTACCTGTATCGTGTTGATTACCAGTTAGAGGAAAGTAAGTTTGCCAAACCCATTTTCCAGAACCAACAGGAGTTTCTAATTGTTGAATGCGCCATCCAGTTAACAGCTTGGCTGCTGCTTTGACATCCCCCTCAGTATATTGTGAATCTGTACCTTTACCAAGTGTGAAAAGCTCTTGCAATTCGCGCGCATAATTCTCATCAGGCACTGATTTGCTATTTCGTTCACCGTTGAGATAGCGCATCATTTGAGGCTCGAAAGTGACTTCTTTGACAAAGGTTTTAAAATTACCTAAAGCATTTTTACGAAGCAGAACTACATAATTGTATCCTAAAATAGCGTTAGTGTCAATATTTTCAGTAGCAAAATGATTATGCCAAAAAAGCACCATTTTTTCAAAAATAGTACGGTCTTGACTAATCATATTGCCTATCCACCAAGCGCGAAGAGAACCACGTCTTTCACCATCGAAATTGCCATTTTCTTTTGAGGTCACCCAAGTAGTGCCCACAGTTACACCATCTGATGTTCCATCAGATTTATTTCCATACGTTTTGATAGGCGGCGCAGGCTCAGAAGCAGGAGCCGTCAAAAGCGCATCAACCACTTGCAACATTGTTTTTCCTTTGAAAAAATCAATATCCGCTTTGGTAGAGCCGAATAGCGTGCGTTTGAGTAGGTGAATGAGTTCATTATTGCCAAAAGTACCTGCGTAAGGCGTCAATCCTGAGAGGACGCGTGGGCGGCGGGTCGGCTGAACAGTCGTTGTAGTATTCATTGACAGTCAGTTTTATAGATTAAAGAAAATTGAGTTAAAGAATATTTAAAAATTGTATCACTTCTGTATAAAAACTCTTGTGTTGTAGTTGGTTGAGTAGTAAGAAATGTGTAAGAGGGATATATACTGAGGGGTTTGACTGCGGCTGATTAAAAGGGTTTAATCGTTTTTTAAAAGATATTATTTTTCTTTGAAACGCTGCTTTGTTTTAAAATTTTATCCTATACGAAATTTTAACAAATTTTATTTTTTCATCATTGACGGTATTTTAATGGTTAATTTGATACCTAAATTTATTGATGTCTTATGAATTTTTACAAATATACTTCATTATTGAACATTGATATGCCATTTTACTGAGGGGTATGGTTTTAATTTGGATAATTAAGAAAACAACATTATTTTAAACAAAAAAGATAAAATAACCGTAAAAAGCCACTATATTTGCACCGCTTTTTAAAAAGCAGCTTAAAGGCGCGAGCATGGTGTGCGCTTGAATGGTTTAACCATTAAAACTTTTGAAAACTCATCGGGCGATAAATCATTGATTATCAATGGTTTCCGTTGAAAGTTTTAAAAGATTTTTATCCAATTTTTATTTAATCTGATGATTAACGAAGAAATTATTGAAAACGAGGAAGCTCCGATAGAAGTTCCTCAAGCTGAAGTAACTGCTCCTGCTGTTGAAAACGTTGCCACTGAAGCTGCGGCTGATGATGACGATGAACCTATTGAATTGGTATTAGATACCGACACATTAGTAGCTGGTTCTGCTCACGACGAGTTCGATTGGGCAAGAGGTAAGCGTGGTCAAACTCTTTACAGCGCAGAAGATTCTAAAAAATATCTTGACCAATATGAGACCAGCATGAGCAGTCTCAATGCAGGTGAAATCGTGAAAGGTCGCGTTTCTGCTATGACTGGCAGCGATGTGGTATTGGATATTAACTACAAATCAGATGGTTTGGTAGCGTTAAGTGATTTCCGCGATATTCCAGATTTAAAAGTCGGTGACTATGTAGATGTCTATGTAGAAAGCCAAGAAGATGCTAAAGGGCAGCTTCAACTCAGCCGCCGTAAAGCAAAATTGCTTCGCGCTTGGGAAGCTATCGTGGACTCTTTCCAAAACGGAACAGTTATTCGCGGTACAGTTATCAGCAAAACAAAAGGTGGTCTTATTGTGGATGCAGGTGGTTTGGAAACATTCTTACCTGGTTCTCAAATCGACATCAAGCCTGTTATTGACTACGATCAATACGTTAATAAAGTCATGGAGTTCAAGGTTGTCAAAATCAATGAGACAATCAAAAACGCTGTGGTTTCTCACAAAGCCCTTATCGAAAGTGACCTCGCTGAGCAACGCGAACACATTATCGGTGGCTTGGAGAAAGGTCAAGTATTGGAAGGTACAGTTAAAAATATCACGGATTTTGGTGCATTCCTCGACCTCGGTGGCGTGGATGGTCTCCTTTATATCACGGATATTTCTTGGGGCAGAATCACGCATCCGAGCGAAGTGCTTCACCTCAATCAAAAAATCAACGTGGTTGTTCTCGATTTTGATGAGAACAAAAAACGGATTAGCTTGGGCTTGAAACAATT
>JAYTUY010000030.1:0-32697 GCA_043744275.1 Saprospiraceae bacterium | reverse complement strand
GTAAAAACACATAGGCACATAGAACACATAGAAAAAAAACTATGTGACCTATGTGCATATGTGTTTCAAAAATAATTCGAGTTATGTTAAAATTATTGCTTCCTTAATTGAATTTTTTTTGAAAAAACTTTAGAAATTGCTTCATTTATCAATGATTCCATGATTTTATAGCCTTTCATCGTAGGATGAACACCGTCCTCAGCCAAATCTGAATCCATCCCATTTTTATCATTTTTCATCATAGAATGGTAGTCGACAAATGGTATTTTATTTTTATCAGCATAGGCTTTGATGCGTTTATTTAAATCCACAATCATGTCCGAACGGTTGCCCACAGACCGCCGCCACTCAAAATTTGTAGCAGGAAGCACGGATGCCAATATCACTTTTAAACCGTTCACTTGGGCAATTTCGACCATTGATTGAATGTTGCCGAGAGTAAATTCAGGGTCATAAAGTCCTGTATTTTTAGCAACGTCATTTGTTTAAATAGCCTTGCAATTTCAGCCATTCGCCGAAGCGTTCATACCAAGTGTCGGTAGGCAAATTTTGCTTTCGCATACCAAAACCATGACCGCCTTTTTCATAAATATGCAACTCAGCAGGGTGTTTGGCGTCGAACCATTTTTTATAAATATTGATACTCATGGGCATCATTCCGAGTTGATCATCGCCTGCTACAGCGACGAAAATAGGCGTTTTTACTGAGGGGGGTGTCGAACCAATAACGGCAGGTTCGTACGCATATATAGGCGCAACAAAGTTCGGACGGTTTTCATCAGTAGCATTGTAAACGACAGACATTGTCAGCGTTCCACCTGCTGAAAAGCCCATAAAACCGATTTTATTACGGTCAATATCCATCTCTTTGGCATGGTCGCGAACATATTTCATGGCGGTCAAACCATCAGCCATTGCCAACGGAATAATAGTATCATTTTCAATATCCAATGCCTTAAAATTGCCCATTTTGCCCATTAATTCCTTCACAGGATCATCGGTGAAACTGCGGGCTACTCGATATTTCAACACAAAAGCGGCTATGCCTTTGCTATTGAGCCATTTCGCTACGTCAACGCCTTCACTATTGATGCTCAAAGTGTGAAATGCACCGCCGGGAGCGATGACAATGGCTGTACCTGTTGCTAAATCTTTGGGCGGCAAATAAGCGGTAATCGTCGGTTGCACGACATTATAAACCACCTCCGTGTTGAAGATATTTTTAACGCTTGTTTGCTCTGCCCATGCCCAATTTTCTGAACCTTTGGGCTTGCTATTGTACAGTTGAATGACTTTTTGAGCGAATGTAAAATGAGTCAATAAGAGAAAAATAATAGTTTGTTTGATTTTCATTTTGTTGAAATTTTAAATTTATACAAATATGGTGCTTTATGCGCCCCACCTGAAAATTGCTTTTCAAGGCGTTCTAAAATATTCAGATTGAGCATTTTTTCTTGAAAAGTATTTCGTTTTAAAGGCTCTCCCAATATCGTTTCATACAGGCGTTGAATGTCTTTCATGGTGAAAGTTTCAGGCATGAGATTGAAGCCGACGAGGTGATAATCAAGCGAATGACGCATGGTTTCTAAGGCTTTTTCAATCATTTCGGCATGATCGAAGACTAAATTTGGTAGATTTTGAATGTCAAACCACTCACTGCATTCAAAAAATATGGCAGCAGCGGGAGTGACTTTTTGAAAATCAACCAATGAATAATAGCCGATAGAAATGAATCGCTGTTTCAAAAAAGGCAAGTTATCTATGTCAATATTATCTTTTTCTAAAAGTTGTTTCATGAGGTCATAGGTTGGGCGATTCGCTTTTCCGAAGACGTGACATTGTTCTAAAAAAATATTATTCAACCCTGTCCTCTCCTCTAAAATTCGGCTGGCGGCTACATCTATATCTTCATCTTGACGAACATGCCCACCTTGCAAAGCCCATAAATTCATTTGGGGGTATTTGCAAAGCAATACCTTCAACTCACCTTCGTGAAAACCAAATATAACACAGTCAATGGATAGCTGTGGAATATTTTTATCAAAAAATTGTACTAATTGAAGAAGATTGAGTACAGGTATATTTTTAGCATCATCTATCATAAGATGGAGGCGTTATTGAACAAAATTAGATAAATATTTGGTGATATGAAATTTCTATTTTATTATTGTCGGAAATTCCGACAATAATAAAACTTTAAATTGAATCAGCATAAATTTTAACCTTAATTTGAATTAAAAATAAAAATTACTACCATCGTTAAAAAATAAAAATGATACAATATCAGACAGAAACGCAGTTAACAATTTCAACAATGTTATATTTTAGCAGATGTTGATGATTTGAAATGAAAAACAAATATTTATCTCACTTATAAATTTAATTAAAAATGAAAAAAGCAAGTATTGTTCTATTCGTCTTATTTTTTGCAGCCATAACAAGCAATTTTGCTCAAACAGCAACCGCTCCAACGCCTGTTCCTGTAGCAGCACCTGCTGCTGCTACTGCCGATTTTTTTGCAGGCAAATGGGATCTTTTAATCGTTGGAACACCGCAGGGTGATGCCAAGATGGTTGCTAATTTTACCCGTGTAGATGGCAAGTTGACAGGCGAATTGACTGACCCCGCTGATCCTCAAAAGGAAAAAACACCGATTACAAAAATCGAGGAGGAAGCTACTAAAATCACCATTTATTTTAGTGCGAGTGGCTATGATTTGAACGTACCATTAGAAAAAGTAGATGATGACAATTTGAAAGGTCAACTCATGAATATGTTTGAAACAACAGCTAAAAGGATTAAATAATTAAAGAAAAGGGGTGAATAAATTTTTAACAATTTCATTCACCCCCCTCAGTATAACGTTAAATAAATTATCATAAATAATTGAAAATCAATGAATTACAAAAGAAACTCACAACTCACAACTTTCAACTCACAACAATCAAGGGTGCGCCGCCACCCACACTTCCCCATCCTCAAAAACCTCTTTTTTCCAAATCGGAACAGTCTGTTTCAAAGTATCAATACAATATTCGCAAGCATCAAAAGCAGCCCCTCGGTGGGCGGCACTCACGGCGATGATAATGGGTATTTCCCCAATATCCAACACGCCAATATGGTGATGAATGGAGATATTTAACACGGCAAATTTCTCAATAGCTTGCTCGGCTATTTTCCCCATTTCAGAAATTGCCATCGGTTCATAAGCTTCAAATTCAAGGCGCGTAACCGTTTTCGCTTGCGTTTTATTTCGAACAGTGCCGATGAAAACAACACTCCCACCGGCATCGGGCGTCAAAACTGCCGCTTCACATGCCGATATACTGAGGGGGGTCGTAAGTAATTGAATATCAATCATTGAGGAAATGATGAATTATAAATGATGAATTATAAATGATGAATTATGATGAATTATAAATGATGAATACATAAGATGTTGAATATCAACTTTCAACTCATAACTCTCAACTAAAAAAATTAACCTCCTGCTACGGGCGGTATCAAAGCAATTTCATCTCGCTCATTCAAGATGGTATTTTCTACACCATATTCAGCGTTCACGGCTATCATGAGCGATGAAAGATTGGCGAAGCGAGGGAAGCGTTCGAGTAAATATTTTTTTAAATCAACCACCGTTGACCCCTCAGTCATGGAGACTTCAAAAAGGCTGCTGCCGATAATATCGCGCGCGATGCCGAATGTTAAAATTTTTATTGTCATTTTTAATTTATAAATGCGTCCACAAAATATTAACCCCTGCATAAAAAACCAATGCTGCTGTGGCTTGCCGAACGTATAACTGATTGAATTTCAAAGCACTCACTCGACTGCCCAATTGCCCACCCAACAAAACGGCTGCCATGAGCGGCAAGGCAAATCCCCAATCCATCACCATTTTATTCTGAAATAATTGCCCTGCCAAACCAGCTACGGAATTGATGAGGATGAAAAAACTGGCAGTGGCAGCTATATTTTTAGGCGTATCCCATTTCAAAAGATTGAGAATAGGGCTTAAAAAAATGCCGCCCCCAATGCCCACCATGCCCGATAAAAAGCCAATAGCAGCCCCTATGCCGCTTGATAAAACGATGGGCGTATCAGTCATTTTAACCACTTCTTTTTGAGTGTTTTTTTGAAAAAACATCAATAAAGCGGCTATTACAAGGCTGAAACCCAATAAAACGAAGAAGGTTTTTTCATTTAATTTAATCAAACCGCCTATAAATGCCATCGGAACACTCGCTATACTGAGGGGTATAATTTTTTTTAAATTCAAGAAACCATTTTTCCAAAAAATATATGTGCCACCGATGACGACGACTAAATTGCACATCAAAGCCGTCGGTTTCATGGTCGCCATGCTGATACCAAACAATGCCATGACAGCTAAATAACTCGAGCCGCCGCCGAAACCTGCTGAAGCATAAACCGCCGCAATGGTGAAAAATAAAATGAGTAATTCGATATGCTCCATCTAAATTGAAAATTGAAAATTGAAAATTGAAATCAACCCCTCAGTATTTAACGCTATTTTTTAAGGAAATTGAAAGATTTTTCGCTAAAATACATGTTTACTCTTCTATAAAAAGCATTTAAGCTGAAAGAAGTTTTATATTTTCACTCAATTTTTAATTTCATCTAAAATAATGCATTCAATGAAGAAACTCTCCTTGTTTTTATTAGCTAATTTATTGATTTTCAATGCTTTTGGTCAACGCAAACTCATTTATTGCGGTACGCTGATTGACGGCGTGAGCAATGCTGCTCGTACACAAGTGACCATCGTGGTTGAAAAAAATAAAATTACCGCCGTTCAAAATGGCTACATACCCCCTCAGTCAAACGACGAGATGATTGACCTCAAATCAAAAACCGTACTGCCAGGATTGATTGATTTGCATGTTCATATTGAAAACGAAACCAGCCGCGACCAAATCCAAAAACGCATGAGTATGTCGAGTGCTGATATTGCATACGAAGCTCAAAAACATGCCATGACGACCTTGATGGCAGGGTTCACGACGGTGCGAGATATGGGTGGTTCGGGCGTGAATATTTCATTGAGAAATGCCATTAATAAAGGATTGGTAGTCGGTTGTCGCATATTTACATCGGGCAAAACGATTGCCACAACAGGCGGTCACGGCGACCCAACGAATGGCTGGCGACCTGATGTGACATTCCCCGATAATGTAGATGATGGCGTCGTAAATAGCCCCGAAGAAGCCCGTCGAGCAGTGCGTCAACGCTATAAAGATGGAGCTGATTGGATAAAAATTACGGCGACTGGTGGCGTTTTATCTATTGCAAAAAATGGTAAAGCCCCTCAGTTTATGCAAGATGAAGTGGATGCGGTGGTGCAAACGGCGAATGATTATGGCTTTCGAGTAGCCGCTCACGCACACGGAGCGGAAGGCATGAAACGTGCCTTGCGAGCAGGCGTGACGACCATCGAACACGGTACTTTTATGGACGACGAAGCCATTAAAATTTTTATAGAAAAAGGCACTTATTATGTACCGACTGTTATTGCAGGGAAATCAACGGCGGATTCTGCTAAAATCCCTGGTTATTATCATCCGCTCGTTGTGCCAAAAGCTTTAGAAACGGGTCCATATATTCAAAAAACGTTTGAAAAAGCCTACAAAGCAGGGGTAAAAGTTGCTTTCGGAACAGATGCGGGCGTTTTCAAACATGGCTTAAATGCTAAGGAATTTCAGTACATGACAGAAGCTGGGATGCCTATTATGGAAGCCCTCAAATCGGCTACAATGGTGGCTGCTGAGGTATTGGAAATGAAAGACCAATTGGGCAGCATCGAAGTCGGCAAATTAGCAGATATTATTGCCACTGATGCCAATCCTTTGACGGATGTGAAGACCTTGATGAATGTGACTTTTGTGATGAAAGAAGGGGTGGTTTATAAAAAGCCGTAAACAACATATTTTTTTGAAACACGAGGCACATAGGACACATAGTTTTCTTTGTTTACACATAAAAAACTATGTGTCCTATGTGCCTATGTGTTTCAAAAAAATTAAACATTTCAAAAAAATTTCATGGTAACAGCTATTGTTTTAGCAGCCGGATTATCGCGGCGAATGGGTGAAGAGAACAAACTGTTACTGCCTTTTGGCAAAAAAACAGTGTTGGAAACAACCCTTGACAATATTTTATCGTCGAATATTGATGTAGTGCTGATTGTCATAGGTCATGAAGCGCAACAAGTTAAGAAGGTTTTAGACGATTATTTGCGGCGAAACATAGGGTTTCGCCGTAAATTTTTTATAGTCGAAAATCCCGATTTTGAGAAAGGCATGACCACTTCCATCCAAGCAGGCGTAAGAGCTGCACAAAACATATCCCCCACCCTACACAATTCACCACCCTCAACTCTCAACTCTCAACTCCAAACTCTCAACTATATGATTTGCCTTTCAGATATGCCGCTTATCTCTGCGGATGAGTATTCTTTTTTAAAAAATCAATTTGAAGATATTTTAAAACATGATTCTCAAGCAATCATTCAACCTATTTTCAAGGAAAAACGAGGCAATCCAACCATTTTTTCTAATTTTTATGAAAATGACATCCTCAATCTGCCAAATACTGAGGGGTGTAAACCCATCGTCCAAGCCCATAAAAATCATGTGCATTTAGTTGAAATGCCCTCCCCTTCCATCCTAAAAGATATAGATAATCAGGAAGACTATTTTTTAGTGAAAAGTGAAAAGTGAAAAGTGAAAAATACTGAGGGGTGCATTTTCATTTTTCACTTTTCACTATTATCTTTTCACTAAGAAATAAAACTCCTTTTACTAAGGCTTCAAAATCAGATTTGCGGCTGCGGTGATTTGTTATAGCGCAACGAATAGCATAGCAACCATTGAGAATTGTATATGAAGGTGCGGCGATGCCTTGCTCATGCAATTGCATGAGAATCTCTTTGTTTATGGCATTTAATGCTTCATTTTCTATGTTTTTTGGATTAAAACGAAAGCAAACGATGTTCATCGTGACAGGTGCGAGCATTTCTAACTGAGGGGTTTTTGAAACCAAATCTTCTAAATAAAAGGCTTGCGCGATGTTTTGACGAATCAAACGGCTGTACTTTTCAATGCCATGTTCTTTGAGCGACATCCACACTTTGAGGGCTTTGAAACCGCGAGATAGTTCCATCCCATAATGCGTAATAGGGTCGGGACCGCCCGCCAAACCACGCTCATGAGCCAACAAATATTTGGGTAACATCACAAAAGCATTGCGGTGTTTTTCAGGGTTTTTAATGAGAATACAACCCACTTCATAATTGACATAAAACCATTTATGAAAATCAAACGCTAAACTATCGGCTTCTTCAATGGCTTTCAAGGCGTCTTTGTATTCATCCACTAATTTTGCAGACGCACCAAATGCACCGTCCACATGAAACCAAAGGTTTTCAGTTTTACAAATTTCAAGGATTTCATCCAATGGATCAATCGCTCCCGTATTCACCGTTCCAGCGTTGCCGACAATGCAAAATGGGGCAAATCCTGCTGCTTTATCCGCTTCAATTTGCTGTTTCAAATCCGCTATTTTCATTCTATAATCGCTGTCAACGCCTATTTTACGAACGGCATTGCTACCCAATCCACAGGCTTCTGCCGCTTTTTGAACGCATGAATGAGTCTCGGTAGAAGTATAGAGAACCATTGGTTTTTCCATATTTTGAAGACCATTTTCACGCATTTTCTCTTGAAAAGCATTCCGAGCGACCATAATACCCGTGATATTCGCCAATGAACCGCCACTCAAAAGCATACCTGTTGCCGATTTTGAAAAGCCGAACATCTCTTTGCTCCATTCAATCACCTGCGTATCTACGTACATGGCTGCATGGTCGCCGATGGTCACGTTCGGATTCATGCCCGATGCGAGCATGTCCGCGAGCATGCCCAACGGCGTGCCGCCACCTTCCACCCACGACCAAAAGCGCGGGCTGACATTGCCTTTGTTGTAAGGCAATATATTTTTCGTAAACTCGGCGTGTATGGTTTCAGCCGCTTGTGGTTCAGTCGGCAGCGGTTTTTTAAACTCAGAAACGACCCCCTCAGTAATGGGTTGCCAAACGCGTCTTTCATGCGTCGTTTGAAGATAATCGAACATTTCGTCCACCATATTATGTCCTAATTGGCGCATGGCGAGCCATTCAGCTTGGTTGGCAGGGTCGAGCGTTTCCTCGTTTTCGAGGATTTTGTTAAAATTTTTAATCACGATTTGACTGATTTAAGGATTTGAAGGGCGAATTTAGAGATTTTGGGTGTATTCTACCTTGAATTTTACGAATTGACGAATATTTGCTAATTGAGGTGCGATGGGAACGCTGATGACACGGATTGAGCGGATTATCGCAGATTATTGAATATTATAGAAGGAAAAATCCGCGATAATCCGCTCAATCCGTGTCATCAGCGTTCCTATCGCATTACATAGCAACAAGTCTATTGAAGGACGTTAAAAAAATAGAGATAACAATGTCTTGTCTATGCTTTCGTTTAGAGTTTTAAATCAATTTTTAAAACTTTAAATCATTAAATGAAAAATGAAAAAACCATTTAACAAAATCCTATTCTGCTTGATTATCGGATTTTTATTATTCAAAACAACGATGATTCAGGCTCAAAATGAGCCAATCAAAAAGAACAAAAAGTCAGTTGAAAAATACCTTAAAGTTTTTTTAGAAACAAATTATGATGCTTAAAAATCTACAACAAGCGCACAGTTTATGACGTATTCTAATCAGTCCAAATCGTTAAAAATATTTCCTTCTTTTGCTTTTACTAAAATCCACCCGAAGGGACGCCTGTTTGAATTATCTTTTGCATTACAGGATTTGGAGATGAAAGATGACAAATCGACAATTCAAAATGATACCTTGAATACTAACATTCCCTGGCGTGGAACAAAAACTTTTTCATTGGCTATTGGCTCTCGCATTGAATCTGCTTGGCGGATAAATCAGGTTGGTAAGAGTTTAATTTATTTAGGTATTTCAACCGACCCAACCTTTTTTTTCAATAATAACTTACCCTATACTACAGCATCTTTTCCAAGTCATCGCTATGTTTTGACATCAGGTTTATCTGTTGTACCTCGTTGGATTTGGAATTTAAACGATAAGTTTTTAATTGATATTAATATGCCTTTAACGTTTTTACAAGGAGAAATAAGCACTTCCTATTACGGCAATCCTGTTTTGCCGACTTATGCCAGAACCGTCAATGAAGCTAAAGTAGATTTTTTATTTAAACCACAATTTAAGGTAGGATTTGGAATAAAGATTTAAGTATTTTATTCATCCAAAATCTATTCAAATACTGAGGGGGTGTGCTACAAATTCAGGCGACAAAGCCTGAGCCATTTCAAAGCCAATTAATGCTTTTTTACGGTTTTCGCCCCAATGGTATTGTCCTATTTTTCCTTCTTTCCGAATGACCCGATGGCAGGGAATGAGATAGGCAATCGGGTTGCTACCAACGGCTGTTCCAACTGCTCTAACGGCACTGGGTGAGCCTGCCAATTCAGCAATAGTTTGATAAGTGGACAAACCGCCAGTCGGTATTTTCAAAAGGGCTTCCCATACTTTTACTTGAAAATTAGTACCTTTTACGAGTAAATGTAGCTTTGAAGCCTCATGTACTGAGGGGGATGTATTGAAAATTTGGTTGATAATTGAAGCTGTTCTCATTTCATTTTTTTCAAAATCAGCATTCAACCATTTCTTTTTAAAATCATTGAAAACGGCTAATTCATTATTGGTTTGAATAAAAGACAAGCCACAAATGCCGCGTTCAGTCACAGCGATAAAGCATTTTCCAAAAGGCGTTTCATGAAAACCGTAGGCAATTTCTACATTTTCACCGCCTGTTTTATACTCATTCGGTGTCACTGCTTCGAGAGTGACAAATAAATCATGCACTCGAGAAGGGCTTGAAAGACCTGCCAAATCCGTTGCTTCCAATAAATTTGATGTATTGACAAGACGATTTTTAAGGAAATCTGTTGTCAAAAACTGTAAAAATCGCTTGGTGCTGATGCCTGCCCAATCGGTGAAAAGCCGTTGAAAATGGAAGGGGCTGAGATGCACTTGCGCCGCTACTTCGTCTAAATCGGGTTGCGCCGTTACATTTTCAGTTAAAAATCGAATGGCTTGCTCGATGCGGCTGAAATTGAGATTGTCTGTTTGATGAATCATTTTTAAATATTTTTCTACAAAATTAGAGTGCGTCACCGAGAGCAACAACCCGAAACTTGCGGAATTGAAAAACTTGGCATACTTTTTTTAGGGTAAATATCGGTTAAGATTTCTTTTAACGAAATTTATACTCTTTTAATGGTAAAGACTGAATATCACACTACACTTCAATCATCCAATCCACATTTTTAGAAGCCATTATCTTTTAAACTCATTTCAACAATTTATATAAAAAAGCAAATGATGCGTTTTTTAAAAACTCTGACCATTATTTTAAGTATTGCTTTTATTCAAAATGCTGCTTCTGCTCAAACGCTGTCGTCTAATGAAATTTCCGTTGCACCGATGCTTACGGTATTAGTTGCGGAAGGAAAATCATCTGTAAAAGAGGGCGAACATGTGGTCATGAAGGTCAAAGGCAACGATGAATTTTCAGCAATGCAATGGCAAGCGAGCCTTGACGGTATCAATTGGCAAGACATTCCAAAAGCTACCGGTATCAACTATGAGATGCTGCCCATCACTCAAATGCACTATTTTAGAGTTGTTTGTCGCCCACTTGATGCGACGACAAATGACGTGGTCACCATTTCAAATGTTCAGATTATTTCTATGCAAGACAACGTTGCGTCGCGTAAAAGAGATTAATCTGCTACAACCAACGGCTCAGTTGCCGTAAACTATCCACGTTATGCCCTGCGCTGAATACATCAACGTAGGGCATTGCTGCTTTCATCCCTTCCGTATTCGGCTCGTAAGTCGGATTGCCCGCTAATGGGTTCAGCCAGATAACTTTCGCCGCTTTTTTATGAATAAATGCCATGTTTTCACTCAAAATATCCACATCGCCCGTATCCCAACCATCGCTCATGATGATGACAATTGTTTTAGAATTGAGGAGTTTAGCACTATAATTTTCTACAAAATCCTTCAAACTCTCCCCTATCCGCGTACCACCCGACCAATTCGGAACCGTTACAGAAAGCTCTTCCAACATCCTTTGAAACGATGATTCACCACCATGAGAAGTCAGAAGACTACCCCTCAGTATTTCGCTGATTTTTATCAAAGAAGTTGAAAAAACAAAGGTTTCAATTCGCTTAAAAGCCTGTTGAAAAGCATAGGCAAATTGAATGAGAAAGCGGCTGTACAACTCCATTGATTTACTCACATCACACAATAAAACAAGTTGAACTCGTTGTTTTTGACGCTTTTTCCTCATAATTTCAAGCATTTCACCACCTCGCCGCATATTTTGCCGAAGGGTGCGCCGAAGGTCGAGCAAGCCGTTTTTATTCTTTTTAAACCTTCTGCTTTGTTGCCGAGCCAAGCGGCGAGCAATCATCAAAATGAGTTCAAATATCTCGCGCAACTCATCATCCGTGAGGCTTGAAAAATCTTTTTTACCCAAAGCCTCCGTTGCGCTGTAAGTGTATAAATCTATTTCTTCTTCGGATTTTTTATCGCCATAAAGCCAATCTTTTAAGGTTTGAAAGGCTGGGTCTTGACTTTTTTTAGGGCGAGGTTTGCCATTGTTTTGCGCTTGATCGGCTACTTTTGAATCAACGGCTTTTGACACCTGTTTCCAATAATAATCATACAACTCATCAAACCGTTCCACCTGCCCTTGCGAACGTGTCAACACCGTTTTGAGTGCCAAACGCAGCGTTTCGGGCGACTCATAAGGTTCTAAAATTTCCATACTTTTGAGGGCATCGGCTTCCT
Organism: Saprospiraceae bacterium; assembly: GCA_043744275.1. Taxonomy (GTDB): domain Bacteria; phylum Bacteroidota; class Bacteroidia; order Chitinophagales; family Saprospiraceae; genus JAAFJT01. The sequence continues at coordinate 20,732 of JAYTUY010000030.1, read as the reverse complement.
CAGGCGCAGCGATGGCGAACCCCTCAGTCCGCAAGTATCGACAAAATGCGACGACATTAGAAGTGAGTGCTGTATGGCGTTTGATGAGTTCTTTCATGAAATCTACCCCCCTCAGTATTGAATGAAATTTTGAATAAAATAATGTGGCTACCTTTTAGTTTTTCGTAATAAATTCATCCAAATTCAGCATCGCATTAGCCACCACGACCATCGCTGCTGTTTCAGGTTTATTGCGCTTATCGTGTCCGCCAACCATTTCGCAGCTTTTATCGGTGTCGTTTTTAAATGTCTTCAAAGCCTCGTCATAAAGCTTTTCAAGAGAGGCTAATTTTTGAGGATTTATGGGTTTATACATTGCCCATTCATACCCACCGCTGATTTGTTTTTTAACATCATTGCCTAAAGAATCTTTCATTTTATAAGCAAAAAGACGCGCCATTTCGATATAAGCCGAGTCATTCAGCGTCACGAGGGCTTGCAAAGGCGTATTCGTTCGGATGCGGCGAGACGTGCAAACCTCGCGCGCAGCCCCATCAAAAGTCATCATGGACGGATACGGCGCAGTGCGTTTCCAATAGGTATAAACGGCACGGCGATAGGCTTCATCGCCCTTGCTTTGCACCCAATATTCACCACTCCACGGCGATAACCAAATACCTTCGGGCTGCCAGGGCATCACGCTTTTACCATACATTTCTTCATTCAAAACACCACATATTGCCAGCGATTGGTCGCGGACTTGCTCCGCAGACAGGCGCACACGAGCACCTCGAGCATACAAGCGATTGTTCGGGTCTTTTTCTAAAAGTTGAGCCGTGACTTTGGAATCTTGCTGATAAGTGGCGGACATCACCATCGTTTTCAAGAGCTTTTTAATGCTCCATTTATACTCCGTCATGAATTGAAAGGCAAGATAATCGAGCAATTCTCGATGCGTCGGTTGCGCCCCTTGCGTACCGAGGTCTTCGAGCGTTTCGACCAAACCCGTTCCGTAAAGTTGTTCCCAAAGGCGATTCACCAATGTCCGAGCGGTCAATGGATTTTTTTTATCAGTGAGCCACATGGCTAAACCTAAGCGATTATTCGGCGCATCTTTTGGCATCGCATTCAAAGACTTTGGTACTGAGGGGGTCACCTTCTCCCCTTTTACAAGCCAATTACCACGCTCAAAAACATGTGTTTCACGATACATATCGCTTGGATTATCCATCATAATGGGCGTGGTCGGCACTTTGGCATTGACCAAATTCCAAAAAGTATTTTTATATTTTTCATAGCCCTCTTTACCTTTTGCAGGAAAAGGATTCGTGAAATAAAACCAATCGAACGTGACGCCACTTTGCTCAGGTTTTTTCAAATTGGGATTAGAATATGTAAAGTAAAGATCGTGTACGCCCGAAGTAGATTCAATAGGCGTTTCAGCAATCTGCCAACCTTTGGTCGCTTTCAAAGGAATAGTGGCAATGACTCGCCCGTTAGGATTATCTAAATGTATTTTCCAAACACCCCCCTCAGTATTGGCTGAATATCTGAACATCAACTGGTCTTTACCTTCTAAATGCCCATTTTTCAAGCGACAAACAGCATTTTGCCTAAAAGCCAACCATTTTGTATCCGATAATTCACTGTTTGTAAAACTATCGCAGAGCAGTGAATTAATAGCGGGCTGTCCTGTTTTGATAAAATTTTTCATTTCAGTCGCTCTCTCTTTCGATGCATTATTTTCAACCCATGCAGTCAACATCGCTAAATCACGTTGCAAAGTATCGTTAAAATGCCGCAGCAAAGGGTAATCGGCATAGGTATCTTCATCGCGGCTATTGTTAAAATATGCCATGAATTTATAATAATCCTCATGCCTAAATGGGTCGTATGGATGACTATGACATTGCACACAAGCGAAAGTCGTCCCCATCAAAGCCTCCCAAGTTGTGTTCACTCGGTCAATCACTGCCGCCGTTCTGAACTCTTCGTTTTCTGTTCCGCCTTCATCATTGGTCATTGTGTTGCGATGAAAAGCGGTAGCGATGAGTTGGTCGTCGCTTGGATTGGGCAATAAATCGCCTGCTATTTGCTCAGTTAAAAATTGGTCGTAAGGTTTATCGTCATTGAAGGCTTTGATGAGCCAATCTCTGTATCGCCAAATCTCTCTTTTATCGTCGCGCTCATAGCCTTTAGTATCGGCATAGCGGGCTAAATCAAGCCAAATGGCTGCCCATTTTTCTCCAAAATGTTTAGAATTAAGCAACGAATCAACCAATATTTCATAAGATTTTGAAGAAGAATCGCTTAGAAAAGTAGTCGAATACTGAGGGGTCGGCATCCCTATCAAATCAAGGCTTGCACGTCTCAAAAGGGTCGCTTTATCGGCTTGTACTGAGGGGGTCAATTTTTCCTCATTGAGTTTATTTAAAATGAAATAATCAATCGGATTTTTAAGCCAATCGCTTGAAATTGAAGGCATTTCAATGGATTTTATAGGCAAATATGCCCAATGATCGCCCCATTCCGCTCCTTCTTTCACCCATTGAGAGAGGGTATTTATCTCCGTTTTACTGAGGGGGTCGTGCTTGAAAGGCATCCGTTCTTCGGGGTCGCTCAAGGTCAGGCGGCGTATCATTTCGCTCTTTTCAGGGTGACCTGGCACGAGTGCAGGCTTGCCCGATTCGGTATTCGCCAAAGCATCCGAGCGAAAGAGTAGGCTAAATCCCGCTTTCCGCTTCACACCTCCATGACAAGCGATGCATTTTTTATTGAAAATAGGCTTGACTTCGGTATTAAAATCAATTTTTTTAAAACCTGTATTAAAAATAAAAAGCCCGACTAAAAGGATAGCCGCACCGACAATCAAGGGTATTTTGTTTGACAATAAACCTTTCATTTGAGTTTAAATTTATTTCATTTTTTTAAATCTAACTTCTTTTAAAGAGAGGTGAAAATAAACAAATTTGATGTAAAAATTTATTTTATGGCTGAAAGCACTCATTGGACTTAATGAGATGTCGTATAATATGCGAATTACGGGTTAAAAACACCGAAGGTGTTGAATATGAATAGCCCCGAATGAAATTCGGGTTATAGTATTTAGAGATTGAGTTAACTCCGAAGGTGTTGAATGTAAAAAAGTTTAATTTTTACATTTAACCCCATTCGGGGTTACAAAAAACGTGATAATCGAACCCGAATTTCATTCGGGGCTATTCATATTTAACGCTTTCAGCGTTTTGAACCCGTAATTCGCATGTAATAGCAACGCGGATGACACGGATGATGCTGATTTTCACAGATTTTCTTTTTTAATTACAAATAATCCGCCTTAATCTGCTCAATCCGTGTCATCCGCGTTCCCATTGCAACAAGTCTATTCCCCACCCGTTTGCTGCCGATAATGCTCCGCCCGTTGCTCATTTTCATTATCAAATTTTGCCCCTTGTTTGATAATTCGCCAATCAAAATCACGACCATACACCTTCATCGCTTTTTCAGGTTGAAATACTGAGGGGTCATGAGGCAGGGCTTCGTAGTTCTTGAAATCAGGTTTTTCAGTAAAAAAATCATTTAAAAATGAAGCCGTCGCATCATATTGATTGACATAAGGCGCGCCGAGAATATGGTAAATTGTCTTTAAAATAGAGCCGAAATTAGCATGTTTATGGCTCACATAACCCTTTTTGACGTAAGGTCCAGCCATCATCAAAACAGACCGATGGGCATCAATATGGTCAACACCGCCTTGCGGATCATCCTCCGTCACGATGACCAGCATGGATTTCCAATAAGGCGTTTTGGATAAAAAATCCAACATTCTGCCCAAAGCCAAATCATTATCCGCCACATAACTATGAATAAATGGGTAGCCATCTTCGGGACGTGGCTTGGAAGTATGGTCATTTGGCAACTGAATACCGATAAATGCAGGCATCGTGTCTTTACCCGACAACCACAAGCGTTTGAATTCACGCTCAAATTGCTCTACTCTGAATTGGTCTGGAATACTGGTGTTATAGCCCGCATAATCGCGGCTCGTATTGTCAAAAAGCACTTTTGGCAAAGGAAAAACAACGGAATTAGACGCTCCAAATAAAGTATCAAATTTCTCTTCGTAGGAATTGACTGACTCATTGCTCTCTCCAAAATTAAAAAAAGAGACCTTATTTCTATTCAAATTATCCCAAATGCCGCCTATTTCATTGTAATCTTCAGGGTCAACACCGCCTGTAGTTTTTGGAAAACGCCGCCCTTTGGCTTTTGAAAATGCTTTAAAATCAGCATCCGCTGCTGAATTGGCTTCGACATATTCATTCGGAATTGTTCCCATCATCCAATGATGTCCATGAATAGAGGCATCAGAATCGCAATAAAAATTGTCGCTAAATGACCATTGCTGCGCTATTTTATGGTGATTTTTCGAAACGCTCACCCCCCTCAGTATCGTGCTGTCTTTTACTTTCAAATCCACATTTACACCAAATCGAGCTAAGGTTTCGTCGCCATTCCCTTGTTTTAATTGCCCTAAAACTTCATCATAAGTCCTATTTTCTTTAGTAATATAAACAATGTGCTTGATTGGGCTATTTTTACTTAAATACTGAGGGGGGCAAATTTTATTATTATTAGCAATTTTAACTTCTTTAAAAGTGTTATTCAAAACTTGTTGCGTCCATTTTTTCAATAAAACATCGTTTGGCACATCTACAATTTGAAAAGTACCCAATTGAATGTCACCTATATATGTGCCTTGCGGAGGCTTCACAAAATCCTTACCGCCATTCGGACCCGCCCCATAGCCACGAGCGGAAAGAATAGCCATTTTTTTATCATTATCAAACAATTGAACGCGCGTAGTGCCCCACCCTGTCGGAATCAAACCTTTGGTTTTGCGTTTTTGAACATCTACAACCGCTACCGCATTGAAACCCAATAACGCCACATACAGCGTTTTTTCATCTTTTGAAAGTGTCAAACCGAAAGGCATTAAACCTCGATATTTATCAATGCGCTTATCAACCGTGAGTTTAATATCGCCGACTATTTTATTCTTCGAAATATTGATAATTGAAATCAAATCATTCGTTGCATTAGAAACATAGGCGAATTTTGACCCAACAGCCACTGAATTGGGGCTTGCACCGCCCATAATTTCAACATCTTCTATCTTTTCACCGATTTGCAAACCCGTTTTCAACTTCGCAACGGTTTGATTTTTATCCAAATCTATCACCCAAACGCTCATCGCCTGCTCTGCCAAAGCCGAGCCGAGCGCAGGAATAAATCTGCCGTCGGGCAAAGTGACCCCCTCAGTATCAGCCTCTTTTGAAGGGATAGCGAAAGCTGGAAACTTGAGGTGCATCGAATCTTTATTCGTCGGCGTCACGCCTGGAGCCAGCGGATAATCGTATAAACCGACATTCGCTACAAACGCTTTTCGACCATCTTTTGAAATCGAAATGCCAAACGGAATGCGCCCAACAGGTATCGAAGCGGTTATTTTTTTACTCAAAATATCTATCCGAACAAGGCGATTATTGCCTCTATCCAATACTAAAAGCTCATTCCCGACTGAATCGGGATGTGCCATCTTCAAGGGATTAATAGTCAAATCAGAAGTAAAAGAGTCTTTAAATTTTTCACCATTCCCGCTTGCATCGGGATGTGCCATAAAAATACCATCCAAAGAAATGGAATCTATTTTTTTATAGGTTGAAGCATCGAAAACAAGGACATTCCCCTTGTTGCCGCCACTCAAATAGGCAGTTTTACTGTCATTGGAAAATGCCACGCCTAAGAATGTCTCATTGTCTAAAGGCTTGATTTTGCCATCATAACTCGGCACGCGCACCGCTTCATTGCCTTTTAAATCCACCACCGTCACCACGCCATTATGATGTAAAACCAATGCTTTCGACTCATCTGATGAAATAGCCAAGCCAAACGCCCCGCGCGTGATACGTGTCACCTTGCCCACAGGCGTCACGAAACGCCCACTTGGAATGATGGATACCCCCTTCCCGATGTTTTCGGGATTTCGTTCCTCAACAGTATTGATGGTTGAAAATTGATTTTCAGCAGGAACTTGTAGCATTTTAACTGTTTTTTGAGCAAAAACGAGTTGAAAAAGCATGATGCAGAAAGATAAAGTAATGGTTTTTTTCATGGTTAGAATATGGTTTTTCAAATAAATTCGTTTTTTCTTAAAAATGCTTTTATTTTTGTTGAAAATAATAAATTATGATAGCCTACACCTCTGTTTATGATGAAATCGCAGCATTTATGGCAGGTATGAATCCTGAAAAAGTGATTGCCTTCAAACCCTCTCCTTCCAATCAACAAAGGCTTGATTCTCTTTTGGATAAACAGAAAGAAACCACTTTGTCTTTAGAAGAAATCAGTGAATTGCAACATTATCTCATTATCAATCGCATTGTCGGGCTGGCTAAAGCTCGAGCTTTAAAAATGTTGACTGTATGAGTACTACTATTTCGGAGTCTCTTAAAAAGAAAGTAGCATTTAGGGCTGATTTTCGCTGTGAGTATTGCCGCTTATCTCAAAAAGTCTCCTTTTATACATTTCATATAGACCATATCAAGAGTGTAAAACATGGAGGATTGACCATTTTTCAGAACTTAGCCTATTGTTGCCCTGATTGTAATTTTTTTAAAGGTTCAGATTTAGGCACTTTTGTGGATAGTGACGATTTTTGGTGCGCTTCTTTAATCCCAGAAAAGACTCGTGGCAAAATCATTTCGACTTTCAAAACGGTGGCGTTTATGGCAAAACAGATATTGGTTTTGCTACAGAACGTTTTTTTAAGTTTAATGAACCCGATAGACTTATTTTTAGAAGGCAATTAATTGCACTTGATTTATACCCATGAATCATTACTTTTTATACCTTTTCACCCTCTTTTCATCCTCACCACCACCGACTTAGAAATCGGTGTAAAGCTCTTATCCGCATATTCATCAACAGGTATCAAGCTATTGGCTTCGGGAAAATATGTCGCCACGTTGCCTTGTGGAATGTCATATGGCACGATGATAAATTGCCGTGCGGTTCTTTCCACACCTTTATAATGGCTGAATAAATCCACCACATCTTGCGGCTTCAACCCCTCAGTATGTAGGTCTTTTTCATTCATAAAAATCACTCGTCTTTCATTGAAAACACCTCGATAACGGTCGTCCAAACCATAAATAGTGGTGTTAAATTGGTCGTGGCTGCGAATCGTCATCATCACATATTCGCCTTGCTTGGTTTTGATGGTTGATATAGGATTTACCGTAAAATGGGCTTTGCCTGATAGCGTATTAAATTGCTGTTCACGTGCTCCATTGGGCAAATAAAAACCCGCAGGTTGACGGATTTTTGTATTAAAATCATCAAAACCACGAATCACTTTTTCAATTAAATCTCTAATTTTATCATAATTTCCCTTCAATTCCAACCAATTAATGCTTGATTTATCGCCTAAAACTCGATGAGCCAATTCGCAAACAATAGCCGTTTCGCTTTTCAAAACCTTGGAACAAGGCTCTAAAATACCCCTCGATGAACTCACCACACCCATCGAATTTTCGCAACTGACGAACTGCTCACCACTCGATTGCCTATCAATTTCAGTGCGACCCAAACAAGGTAAAATCAAGGCATTTTGCCCATGAATCAAGTGACTTCTATTCAATTTTGTAGAAACATGCACCGTCAAACGGCATTTTTGCAAGGCTTCAGCAGTAAAATGAGTATCAGGCGTAGCGGAAAGAAAGTTACCACCCATTGCAAAAAACACCTTCGCGCTGCCCTTGTGCATGGCTTGAATAGCATCAACCGTATTAAAACCATGCTCGCGCGGTGGTTCAAAATTGAACACTTTTTTCAGATTGTCCAAAAGCCAAGTCGGCGGCTCTTCCCAAATACCCATTGTCCTATCGCCTTGCACATTCGAGTGCCCGCGCACAGGACATGTACCAGCACCTCGTCGCCCGATTGACCCCCTCAGTAAAAGCAGGTTCACAATCTCTTGCACGTTGCCAACAGCGTTTTTATGCTGCGTCAAACCCATTGCCCAACAGACTATAATGTTCTTTTTCTCAGCAACAAGGCGCGCCGCTTCCACAATCAAATCCTCCTGAACACCGCATTCTTCAACGAGTTGCTTAAAGTCTTGATTTTTCAAATCTGCTATAAAATCATCCAAACCAAGCGTTTTTTCCTTGATAAATGCCCAATCAAGCCCCCCACCCCCCAAAGGGGGAGTCGCTCCGTTCTCGACATCGACTCCCCCTTTGTGGGTTGGGGGGCTTGGGCTTGGGCTTGGGAATACGATTAAATACATAATCGCTTTAAGCAATGCCACGTCGCCATTTATTTTAACTTGTAAAAATAAATCAGCCAACGGAGTGCCGCCTGTGAGTATTTTAAATGGATTTTGAGGATTAATAAAATTCATCAATCCAGCCTCAGGCAAGGGATTAACGGCTATGATAGTGCCGCCATTTTGCTTACATTTTTCAAGAGCGGACAACATTCGAGGGTGATTAGTGCCTGGATTTTGACCCATAATCATAATCAAATCCGCTTCATAAATATCCTCCAAAGTGACCGAACCTTTACCGATGCCGACTGTATCTGACAAGCCTTTCCCGCTTGATTCATGGCACATATTGGAGCAATCGGGCATATTATTAGTGCCAAATTGCCGTACAAAAAGTTGATACATAAAGGCTGCTTCATTGCTCGTTCTGCCCGAAGTATAAAAAATAGCTTCGTTGGGAGAAGCCAAAGCTTTCAGTTCATCGGCAATCATGGAGAAGGCATTTTCCCATGAAATTGATTCATAAAAGCTTCCTTCGGGGGTTTGAGAGCTACCCCTCAGTACAAGCGGCTCTTCGATGCGTCCGCTTTTACCCAACTCATAATCCGACCAATTGGACAATTCAGAAACGCTATATTTTTTAAAGAAATCACCGCCAATCACCTTATTTTGAGCCTCTTCCGCTATGGCTTTCATACCATTTTCGCAATATTCACCTATACTTGAGCGGTCGTCATCAGGGTCGGGCCAAGCGCAACCTGGGCAATCAAAACCTCCTTTTTGATTGATTTTAAACATCGTTTTCACCGCATTTTGAGGCTTCATCCACTTCCACGCATGGTGCAATGAAGACAAAATAGCAGGCAGACCCACTGCTTTTTTATCCCGCCGACCAATTTTCAAGCCCGTAAAATGCTCAGGTGTGAGGGCTTGAACAGCTTTTTCGATGACAACTATCTGGTGGTTCTTATTTTCCATGTTTTTATTAGTTGAAAAACAGCTATAAAACAGTTAGTTTTGTATAAAATTAAAATAAAAAAAACGATGAAGTGGCAAAATTATATTGTAGCAACAGAAGGTATTGTTGGAGGACGCCCCGCTATCAAAGGCACTCGCATTGCCGTTGATCTAATTTTAGAAAAATTATCTATTGGCGATACGATTGATGATTTGCTTGAAGCGTATCCACATATTAATCGTGATGCTGTATTAGCGTGTCTTGCCTTTGCTGCTGAAAGAATTAAAAAAGAAAAAATTCCCCAAACTGTATGAATTTAGTAGATATTGTAGCCGATGAAAATGTTGATTTTCGGCTAATCCGCATACTTAGAGAAAATAATTTTACTGTATTTTCAATATCAGAAAGTCGCTTTGGAATCACTGATAGCAATGTTTTAAGTATTGCTCATGAAAAAAATGCTTTCCTGATTACTGAGGATAAAGACTTTGGTAATTTAGCCATTCGCAATCGCCAACCTCACAATGGCATTTTACTCATTCGTAGAAAAAATCTCACTGCTTTAGAGCAAACCCTCATTGTTCTTGACTTATTTCTTAACCGTTTTGATGAATTAAAAAATCATTTCTCTGTTTTAAGAGATAAAAGATTTAGTATAAGATAACATCGTGTTTTCAACAAATCGGCGGTTCACCTTTTTCAACAAACTCTTGAAAAAAATCAGTTTTATCCTCATTCTCTCTCGTTTTACAAGGAAAATCCTTTTCCATTAAGATAAATAGCCCATTCTCAAGTGTATTTTCTAAGCCAACAGTTTCTGAATTTATCCAAGCATTGGCTATACTGAGGGGTATAGAAATAGTGATGGTTGAATGGGTAAAGACGGCGTCTATATTTGACGCTTTCTCATCTATTTTGAGTTCATAGTGAAAATTAAAGCCTTTGATAAAGGCGACCATTTCATGCACGACCCCCTCAGTATGAAGCCGATTTAAGTCCGATTTTTTGACTCTTAATCGAATGCTATTGCCTTCTATTCTTAGTTTCATATTTGTACTCTTTCGAATCCTGTATAAACGTTAAATGTATCTTTTTTCAAAAAACCGATCAAAGTCATCCCATTTTCCTCCGCCAATTCTACCGCTAAACTCGAGGGTGCACCCACTGCTGCCACTATCGAAATACCTGCCATCGAGGCTTTTTGAATCAACTCAAAACTCGCTCGACCGCTCACCAAAAGGATACGGTTTTTCAAAGGTAAAATATCTTGCTGAAATGCCCAACCGATGAGTTTATCCAAAGCATTGTGCCGCCCCACATCTTCATATATTTTCAAGGCGACCCCCTCAGTATTGAACAAAACAGAAGCATGAACGCCGCCTGTTTCATTAAAAGACTGCTGTACTGCAATCAGTTTTTCAGGCAATCCTGATAATGTATTTTTAAACACTTTTGGAAAATCTTTTTGCAAGAGAAAACAAGTGTTTGTAGAAACAGCCTCTAACGATGCTTTACCACAGACGCCACAGCTTGAAGTGGTGTAGAAATTCCTATTTAATTTGTCTAAATCAAAAACAACATTTTCATTTAAATTCACTAAAACGACATTTTCTGCTATAAAACGAATGCTTTTCACATCATTTTTTGAAAAAATGACCCCCTCAGTAAAAAGGAAGCCGAGTGCTAATTCAAAATCTTGCCCAGGCGTCCGCATCGTTATAGCTATCGCTTTTCGCTGTCGATTTGCCGCTGTGCCATAGCCAATGCGTATTTCAAGCGGCTCTTCAATGGCAATTGAGTCTTCGATTTCGGTTATATTTTTTTCTCCAAAAGAAGAAGATTGAAGGTTTTCAAACCGTTTAATGCGTATTTTTTTTATCAAAATGGCGTTTAATTTTTAATGAAAATAAAGGTTGCGAAAATAACAAAAGCCACTCAGAAACACTCTGAATGGCTTTTTAGTTTATGAAAATATACAATCAATAAACATAAAGCATTGAAAATCAACACTTTCCCATCTTATGCCAAAGGCATCCCTTCGGAAAATTCATCATTCATCATTTATCATTCATCATTTCCTACGCTTCTTCCGCTGCTAAATTCCATTGTGCAGGCGAACGCCACAAACCAGATAGCAACAACTGCCGCATAAACAGATATTCTTTAGGCAATACATCATACATGCGCTCGAACAGTTCTTGATGGGCAAGCAATTCTTTTTTCCAATCTTCACTGTCAATACCCATGATTTCATCGAATTGTTCTTTTGTAAAATCAGAGCCATCCCAGTCCATATTTTCATAACGAGGCATCCAACCAACAGGGCTTTCTACAGCCCCAACTCGACCACGCACCCGACCAATTATCCATTTCAACACCCGCATATTTTCGCTGAAACCGGGCCAAAGGAAATTGCCATCGTCATCTTTTCTAAACCAATTCACGCCAAAAATACGCGGCGGACTTTGCAATTCACGTCCAAATTGCAACCAATGATTGAAATAATCCGCCATGTGATAACCACAAAATGGCAACATGGCGAAGGGGTCGCGGCGGACTTTGCCTTGCTCGCCAAAAGCCGCAGCGGTTGTCTCCGAACCCATCGTTGAAGCCATATATACGCCAAAATTCCAATTAAATGCTTGATAAACCAACGGAACTGTCGTACTTCGACGCCCTCCAAAAATAAATGCGCGAATCCGTACCCCCTCAGTATTTTCCCATTTAGAATCAATCACAGGGTTTTGATGAGCTGGAGTAGTGAAACGAGAGTTGGGATGGGCAGCCGGTTTACCACTTTTAGGGTCATAAGGCTTGCCTGTCCAATCGGTCATACCTTCGGGAATCGCCTTAGTCATGCCTTCCCACCAAACATCGCCATCGGGCGTGATTGCCACATTCGTAAAAATAGTATTTTTACGAATGGTCTCCATCGCATTCGGATTGGTTTTCATATTAGTGCCTGGGGCGACGCCAAAATAGCCTGCTTCGGGATTAATAGCGTACAATCTGCCATCCGCCCGAGGTTTTATCCAAGCAATATCGTCGCCCACTGTCGTTATTTTCCAACCATCCAATTCTTTTGGTGGAATGAGCATTGAGAAATTCGTCTTGCCACAAGCACTTGGAAATGCTGCCCCGATATAGGTCTTTTCGCCCTCTGGACTTTCAGCCCCCAATATCAACATGTGCTCAGCCAACCAACCCTCGTCGCGTGCCATACATGAGGCGATACGCAGCGCGAAGCATTTTTTACCCAAAAGTGCATTGCCGCCATAGCCCGAGCCATAAGACATAATCGAGCGTTCTTCTGGATAATGCACGATGTATTTGACGGTCGGATTGCAGGGCCATTTGCTATCTTCCTCACCTTCTGCCAAAGGTGCGCCAGCAGTATGCAAGCATTTGACAAAATCACCTTCTTTGCCTAATACATCGAGCACTTTGCTACCCATACGAGTCATGATTTTCATGTTCACGACCACATATTCTGAGTCCGTAATTTGAACGCCAATATGTGCCAACGGCGAGCCAATCGGTCCCATACTGAATGGAATCACGTACATTGTGCGCCCCTTCATGCACCCATCAAACAAGGGTTTTAGAGTGGTTTTCATCTCTTTTGGAGATTCCCAATTGTTAGTCGGACCCGCATCCTCCTTGCGAAGGCTGCAAATATAGGTGCGGTCTTCCACGCGCGCTACATCGCTGGGGTCGGAAAAACAAGCGAAACTATTGGGTCTTTTTTCTGGATTGAGGCGGATAAAAGTGCCTTTGTCCACGAGGGCTTGGCAGAGCGTGTTGTACTCTTCTTCTGAACCATCGCACCAGTGAATGGAATCGGGGTTGCAATGTTCTGCAACATCATTGACCCATTGCGACAACTCTTTGTGCTTCACACGGGTTGAATCTAATTTTTTCATAAATTTTTTATTTCAGTTAAGGCTTAAATGAAAAAAGAAAAGGATATGACCTTCCCATTTTTTAATAATGAAAAATTTAAAATTTGGTTGTGGCAAAGTTACAAACAAAATTTTAGCCCCTCAGTATTATAGAGACTTAAATTCAGTTTTTTCTTCTATCTATACCTAATCAAATGAAAAGCTTCACCCTCTTTAAACAAATCTTTCCCCTGCGGAAGTTCTAAAAAACCATCGGCATTATTCAAATTGGCTAAATCGCCTGAGCCACCACCTGCTATCGGTTTTGCTTGAAGTACCCCCTCAGTATTAGTGAGTTTTACTTGTAAAAAATAAGTCAAATCAGGTTTAAACGCAACGTTTTCACTTAAAACAGCATATTCTTTATGCCTTTCATTCAATCCCAAACATGATTTGACATAAGGTAAAACATAGCGGTAAGCGCATAAAAACGTAGAAACAGGATTGCCTGGCAAAGCAAAAACCATCGCCTGTGCATGATTTTCATTGGCTTGTTTTATACCAAACCAAAACGGCTTGCCTGGGCGTTGCGCCACTTTATGAAACAGTTTTTCAACTCCTAATTTATCCAATACTTTTGGTACATAATCGAACTTGCCTTCACTCACTGCGCCGCTTAAAATTACCAAATCGTATTCATTTAAAATTGTATTCAACCCCTCAGTAATAGCCGTTTCATCATCATTAAAATGAAAAAGTTGAGGTTCAATTTTCAATTCCAACAACATGGCTTGAATAGCAAAAACATTGGAGCGGCGAATCTGATGTGGCAAGGGCGTTTCAGATACATCCACCAGTTCATCGCCCGTAGAAATAATAGCCGTTTTAGGTAGCCGCACGACTTGCACGTTCGTTTTACCAACCGTCGCCGCTGTTGCAATTTCAGCTGCTGTTATCAAGCACCCCCTCAGTACAAGAGCGTCTTGAGCCTTTCTATCAACACCTTTTTTATGTATATTTTGTTGAAAATCAATGTTTTGTATCAAAATTTCAGCAAATCCATTTTCAATTTTCAAATCCTCATATCGTATCACCGTATCGCATCCGATGGGCAACATTGCACCCGTCATCACTTCTATACATGGGTAATGGGTAATGAGTAATGGGTGATGGGTGATGGGTGATGAGTGATGGGTAGTGGGTGATGGGTAATTTTGGATGGTCAATTGTGGTATTCCAGCAGCTTGTATGCCTTCGATTTTGAAATGGGTTTGTCCTTTTTTAAAGTCCTCAAAACGGATGGCGATACCGTCCATCGTCACCCTATCGAAAGGTGGGAAATCACGATCAGCCATAAGGTCTTCGGCGAGGACACGCCCGAGGGATTGCATTAAAGTTACCCCCTCAGTATGGAAGCCAATTTTATGGTCAAAAATGATATTTTCAGCTTGTTGGACAGAGAGCATAGGTTGTATTTGAGTATTTTTATGCAAATATCATTTAATTTCTTTCGTTTCATCGCCTTGATTCAAGAAGTTTTTATCTGAAACAACCTTTTGTCCGATGCGTTTTTCAAACCTATCACGCGCTTCACCTGCTGCTTCGCCACCTTCTTTGGCGGCATCAAAATTTTCAACATATCCTTGAGCATCGTCGCGGAGGGTCACTTGTCGAGTGGCTTCTTCGCCGAGTGCCGTAAAAATTAATTCAAGCGGCGTCATATGGTCGCGGAGGTTTTGATTGGATTGAGTTAAACCTTTTACTTCTTTATGCTCAGTGGGGGTCAAGCCAAACGTTCCTTTAGCAATTTGAGCGGTTAGAATGGCATACTCTTGACCTTCTTTGACGTTTCGATTTTTCCATTCATCAGTCAATTGTTTTCGCGTTTCGATGCTTTGCATACGGCGTTCAATCCATTCATCAGGGTAGCCTTTGGCTTTATAAATTTCACGTAGGCGATCGAAACCAAGTTCAGGGTCTTGAATTTCATCAATGGTTTGCTTGCCGACTTGAGCCAGCCACAGTTTCAGCGGCTCTGCCTTAGGCGATGGTACGGACATGACAATCCGCAGTACCCCCTCAGTATTGGCGCAATCAGTATTATAGTTTTTACCGTCTTTTGATTTTAATTTCAGTTGTTTACAAACTGTAAACAACTGAGTTTCTCGTTTTTTCAGTACACCCCAATAAACACGAGGATTAGGGCTGTCTGTTAAAATTTCAATGACATCAACGACTGAAAAATACCATTCGTCATTATGCCAAACATGGCGAATTTGCCTTTCTTGAAAAAGGACTATTTTATCATTCTGTTCCATAGTCATAATTTTTTTGTTTGTTTGAAAAAATATGTGTCAAAGAAAATGAATAATTTTGTTTCAAACAAATAATGTTTTCAGTTTTTCAGTGAAACAAACTAATTTTCAGCTTCAAATTTAAAATGAATTATTCAATGTCCACTTTCACTCACCTTGACAATCAAGGCAACCCCAACATGGTGGATGTCTCCGAAAAAAAAGTGACCAAACGCACTGCCACAGCGCGTGCCATCGTCGTATTGACCGACGAAATTCTCAGCCATTTTGAAAATGACGATATTAAAACCAAGAAGGGTTCGGTTTTCCAAACGGCTATAATTGCAGGCGTGATGGCGGCAAAACGGACAGGCGAGTTGATTCCGCTTTGTCATCCCATCGGTTTAGAAAATTGCCATATTGATATTATTTTGAATGAAAAACGAGAAGTTGTTGTAAATTGTACGGCTGTTGTCACTTCAAAAACGGGTGTGGAAATGGAAGCACTGACGGGTGCCAGCGTGGCTGCACTCACGATATATGATATGTGCAAAGCTTTTTCACACGATATTGAGATAAAATCCGTTAAATTAATGGCAAAAACGGGTGGAAAAAGGGATTTTAAAAGAGAATAATTATGAAAGAACATCAAAAACATATCAAACTAACCAAGCCCAATACAGGCAACTACGGGCACAATGAATGGGCTATCATGGGCACATCTTGTAGCATTATTCAAAAATTAGCGCAGGATTTAATAAGAAATATACCCTCCCGAATAGACGGGACAGGCTCTCAGTATAAAACTGCTTATGTGGATGCCGACCACAAAGCAGGCGATGCAGGTGACGACCTCGCCTACTCTCTTCAATACACTGATAAAATTAATTTCAATCGCCTTGATTTTCAAGGTAAAATGACAGATTTTCAGCAACGCAGCCTTTTCAATGAGCAAGATATTATTTTGATAAATGGCAATCATTTTCAAGGGAAAAGGCAAATTATAGTGCTTGACCCTCTTAAATTTGAAAGTTTAAGTCGAAAAATAGACAGGTTGACGCAGGTGGATGCATTTATTAGTCTAAATACTGAGGGGGTCGAAATGCCTTATTTTTTAAAAGAAAAATTAAATAATTGGTCTGAAATACCTATTTTTAATTTAGATGAAACAGATAAAATAGCAGATTTTATCATTTCAAATATAGCCATACCTCCTATTAATGCCTTGATATTGGTGGGCGGAAAAAGCACTCGGATGGGTCGTGATAAAAGCCAAATTGAGTATCATGGCAAGCCACAATGGCAATTTATGGCTGAGGTATTGAGAGGTATCGAAATCCCGACTCCATCGGGACTGAGGGGGTTGAATTTAGAAGTTTTTATATCTTGCAGAGAAGAACAAGCGGCTCAATTTGAAGGCGAAAATTTGATTTTTGATACTTTTACAGGCTTAGGTCCCTTCGGTGCTATCGCTTCGGCATTTAGAGAAAATCCGAATACAGCGTGGTTGGTCGTCGCTTGTGATTTACCACTTTTAAATGAAAATACTTTAAAAACATTGATTGAGAATAGAAAACCGTCCGCTATCGCTACCACTTATCGCAGCCCAGCCCCCCCGACCCCCCAAAGTGGGGAGGGCTTTCCAGAACCGCTCATAACTATTTGGGAACCAAAGAGTTATGTTATTTTATTACAATTTTTAACGCAAGGTGTGAGCTGCCCCCGCAAGGTTTTAATCAATTCAGATACACATATTATTGACCCCTCAGTACCAAACGATTTGATGAATGTGAATACGCCTGAGGAAATGGTTTTAGTGAAAAGTGAAAAGTAAATAACGAATAACGAAAAATGCACCAGAGGTGCAACATATCGGTAGAAAAATGGATAAAAAATTACGCATCGGCTTACTTGGCGGCGGTTCTTGGGGAACGACGGTCGCATCTTTAACGGCTCGCAATAGCCCAACCATTATGTGGGCAAGAGATACGCAGACCGTAGAAGACATCAACAAACACCACCGCAATGAAAAATATCTGCCCGATGCTGTTTTAAACGAATCGCTCAAGGCGACAACGTCTATAAAAGAGGCGGTTAAGGATGCTGATGTGATTATTATGGGCGTACCGTCTCATAGTTTTAGGCATGTTTTGGAAGAGGCTATGCCTTATATCCGTCCGTGGGTACCGATTGTCAGCTTGACAAAAGGGCTGGAACAAGGCACTCGGATGCGGATGACTGAAATCATAGAAACCATCATGCCTGGGCATCCTGCGGGCATTCTCACAGGTCCGAATTTGGCGAGGGAAATAGCGGCTGGACAAGCGGCAGCGGGTGTGATTGCGATGGTGGATAGCACGATTGCGAATGCTTTACAAAAGGTATTTCGCTCAGGTTTGTTTAGGGTTTATACCAATGATGATGTGATTGGATGCGAGCTCGGTGGTGCTTTGAAAAATGTGATTGCTATAGCTGTCGGCATGGGCGATGGAGCTGGGGCGGGCGATAATACGCGCTCGGCAGTTATCACAAGAGGTTTGGCAGAATTAACTCGCTTGGGTACTGTTATGGGCGGCAAACCTTCTACTTTTGCAGGTTTGGCAGGCATGGGCGATTTGATTGCGACGTGCATCAGCCCCCTCAGTAGGAACAGGCATGTGGGCTTTCAATTGGGCATGGGGCGTACTTTGGAGGATATTATCAACGAAATGTCGATGGTGGCAGAAGGTGTTAAGACCTGCGGCGTGGTCATGGATTTAGCGCAATATTACAATATCGAAATGCCGATTACACAAGAAGTGTATAGGGTTGTGAACGAAGGCTGTACGGCTACTGAAGCGTTTAGAGGGTTGTTGCGGCGGAAGATTGGCTCGGAAGCGGAGCCGGGATAGTTTATAGTGAAAAGTTTATAGTGAAAAGTGAAAAGTGAGGGGAACTGCAAAATGTAAAATTTTAAATTTAAAATGTAAAAGTGATTGCCCCCTCAGTATTCTATCGCTTTTTGCTAAAAATACTGAGGGGGTGTTAGAGCATTTATTGGACGTGTGAAAATAAAATTATCAAAATTTTATATAGCCTTATTATTAGCTTTTGTAACATCGAAATCAAAGCATCTTTATAGAACTATCAATCTAAAATTAACTACACATGAAAAAATTAATAACAATACTTTTTTTAATCGAGATTTCAATCAATGCTGTTAATGCCCAAGTAGATTACACAAAATTTTACCATAATTTAATAAATCAAGCTGAAATAAAAATAGTTGAAGATGAATATAATGAAGCCCTTGATTTATATTTGAAAGCTTTTAAAGCTGTTCCTCATGCATTTGTAAAGGATTATTATAATGCGACTGTTTGTGCTATTAAAATTCAGAAATTCGATACCTCTTTTGTTTTAATGGATAGTCTTGTGATTAAAGGAGTAAATAAATCAATTTTTACAACATTTTCAATCTTTAACGCTCTTAAAAATAAACCTCAATGGCAGGCTTTCCTATTAAATTTTGAAAAAAGTCATCAACTATTTTTAAATAAAAAAAATGTTCAACTTGAACGTATATTGAAAGGGATTCAATATTCAGATCAAGAATTTAGGGCAAAACCCAATTCATATCAAGAATATAGTGATACAATTAAAAAAATAGATAAAAACAACGTTCGACTTCTAAAAAATTTAATTGAAAAATATGGTTTCCCTAACGAAAACTTAATTGGTCGAGAAAATCCTATGGAAGACAATATTCCTTCTTTTATTGTATTTTTTCATCAGTGCCAAAAAATGTCACAAAATACAGAAGACTATGATTTTACGTCTATTCAGATAGAAGCTGTTAAAAAAGGCGAGTTAGACCCCCATTTTTTAGCAGAATGGTTATCTCACCAAGCAAAACCTGAAACTGATTTAAGAGGTTGGGGTATTTTTCAAATCACTACCCCAAGTGGAAAAAAGAGTCCATTTGCCGTTATGAAAACTTCACTTCAGCAAAAAGAAGATATTAATAAAAAAAGAGTAGCTTTTGGATTAGAAACGATAGCAGAATTTAATAGAAAAGCCATTTTTGCTTTAAAAGAGACAGATAAAACAAAAATTTTTGCATTCAAACGCTACGCCCATTTAAGTATATTACAATTATCAAACTCAGCAGAATTTGATAAAATGTTTAGCAAAATGGAATCTATAGAACAACCTTAAAATATTTTCTATTTCAATAAATAGTTGAGTGTTTCAATAAATAATCCACCACAATGCCCAAAATTTCTTTTCAACAACTCAAAAGAATAGCTCAACATGGCGTGAGCATAGTCAATGGTGTGGTGGGCGATAGACTTCACAACACTACTTTGGGGATAGAAATGGGGTTTTATCATCAACATAAACGCCTTGTTTTAGATAAAAATAGCTTGTCGGAGCGATATGCCTCACTCAATACAGTGCCTTCTCCTAAAATTTGTATCCTGATTCATGGCGTTACGGACAACGAAACGACTTGGACAATGCCTAATAAAAGCGATTATGGCTCATTGTTGGAGCAAGATTTTCAATATATGCCTTTTTATTTGCGCTACAATTCAGGGCTGCATATTTCAGATAATGGAAAAGCATTAGCCGCTATTTTAGAAAAATTGTATCAAAATTATCCTACTGAAATAGAGGAAATATGCATCATTGCACACAGCATGGGCGGCTTAGTGGCGCACAGTGCATGCCACTATGCACAAGAGAATGGATTGGAATGGACGAAAAAATTGAAGCAGGTATTTCTGTTGGCGACGCCGCATTTAGGGTCTTTTTTAGAAAAATTTGCCAATTTGACCACTAATATCCTTGAAAAAGTACCCAATTGGCATACAAGACTGGTTGGAAAGGTCATTAATTTGAGGAGTGCGGGCATCAAGGACTTGCGTTATGGCTATCTCACAGAAGCCGATTGGGTCAATCAAGACCCTGATCGGCTTCTTAAAAACAACAAAACGCCTCTTCCAAAACTTTCAAATGTCGCCTATTACGTGATTTCAGCGCGCCTAACAGAAAAAGAAAAACATTGGATAAGTCGCCTTTTTGGAGATATTTTAGTCAGTTCCAAAAGTGCCACAGCCTGTTCTAAAAATGCTGCTGAATTTAATTTTGCTACTGATAACCATTTTGAGTTGCCTAAAACTTATCATTTTCAATTACAGGCTTCGGAAAAGGTGTATGAGCAGATTAGAAACTGGATGAGTAATACAGAGTAATAATTGAAGGTTTTTTTGAAACACATAGGCACATAGGACACATAGTTTTTA
>JAYTUY010000029.1:0-32717 GCA_043744275.1 Saprospiraceae bacterium | reverse complement strand
ACCTTCGAGGTTTTAGAAACCTCGAAGGTTTATTTTGCTGATTATCAACATTTTATAAAATAATTGAAAGTGACGATTATTTAAGGCAACCTACTTATGTATTTTCAAAATCAAAAAAATTAATTATAATTTACTTAATAATCCTGATTCAAAAACCCACTTTCGTCTAATAATCCCCTAAATCCCTCATTCTTTCTTAAATTTAGGTTTGAAACAAATCCTTTCTATTAATCTAACCAATTAGAAACAATGAGCAAACGATTATTACTCACAGCTTTAAATGGCTTATTTTTAACCACTCTCCTATTTTCTCAAGGCACTCGATTGTTGCGCCAACCGACCATCAGTTCTAAACACATCGTTTTTGTCTATGCCGATGATTTATGGCTCGTGGACAGAGAAGGCGGCGATGCCAAACGATTGACAAGTCATGAAGGCACCGAAAGCTTTCCACATTTTTCACCCGATGGCTCTAAAGTCGCATTTTCAGCGCAATATGATGGCAATACTGATGTTTTTGTCGTGAATATTGATGGCACATCCCGAGACAATCGAGAGGGGGGTGAGCCTAAGCGATTGACCTTCCATCCGAGCGATGATATTGTGCAAGGCTGGACACCCGACGGTAAACAAGTCCTATTCCGTTCAAGTCGAGCAGGTGTGCCGACCATGATTAACCATTTTTACACCATTAATACTGATGGCACATCCCGAGACAATCGGGAGGGGGGTAATGAAACGAAAATGCCCATTCCTCAAGCGTCTTTCGGGGATATATCCGAGGATGGTAATTATGTCGCTTATACGCCCATCACGTCATGGGATCCTGAATGGCGCAATTACCGAGGCGGTCAAGCACTGCCTATTTGGATTATGAATTTGAAAGATAATTCCCTCACGCAAACGCCTCAAACGGATAAGGAAAGACACCTCGAACCCGTTTGGTACAAAGACGATATTTATTTTTTATCGGAAAGAGATTATGCGAACAACGTTTGGAAATACAATCCTAAAACTAAAGATTTGAAGCAAATATCTTTTCATAAAGACTTTGATTGTAAGAGTATTGACGCTTGTTCGGATAGGATTGTCTATGAACAAGCGGGCTATTTGCATCTTTATGACCCCTCAGTCAACAAGGCTAAACAATTGATTATCAATGTAAAAGGTGATTTCAACTGGGCACGTCCGCGTTGGAAAGATGTGCCTGTTGGTGATTTGGTCAATGCCTCACTTTCACCTACTGGACAGCGCGCGATGTTTGAATATCGCGGCGATATTTTTACTGTTCCTAAAGAAAATGGCGATGGTCGGAACATCACTAATACCAGCGGCGTAGCGGATAGGTCGCCTACATGGTCGCCCGATGGTAAAAAAATTGCTTGGTTTTCAGATGCCAGCGGTGAATATCAACTCATGATTGCAGACCAAATGGGTATGGAAAAGCCGCAGGTTATCAGTTTTACCAAGCCTACTTTTTTCTATAAACCAACTTGGTCATCCGATGGAAAATATATTTCTTTCAGCGATACCGATTATACCATTTGGATTGTGGATGTTAAATCAGGCATTTCAAAAAAGGTGGATACAGACCTCATGGCACACCCCAATAGAACCATGAACCCTTCATTTTCAACAGATAGTAAATGGATTGCGTATGTCAAAATATTAGAAAATCAGTTCAAAGCCGTGTTTTTATACAATATTGAAACAGGTCAAAAAACGCAAATCACGGATGGATTAGCCGATGCCATTGACCCTGTTTGGGATGCTACTGGCAAGTATTTGTACTTTTTAGCGAGTACTGATTATGGCGTTTCGTCGGGTTGGTTGGATATGAGCACCTATGATTTGCAAGTGACACGCGGCTTATATGTAGTGGTTTTGAATAAAAAAGACTCGTCGCCACTCATGCCTAAAAGTGATGAAGAAGAAGTAAAAAATGAGGATAAAGATAAAAAAGAAGCCAAAGACAGCTTGAAAACGACCTCTGTTATTGATTTGGATGGCATTCAGCAACGCATTTTAGCGGTCAATATTCCTTTGCGAAATTATACCTCTTTGATAGCTGCGCCTAAAGATTATGTTTTTTATGCTGAAAATATACCCAATCAACAAGGCGTGACACTGCACCGCTATAATTTTAAAGATAGAAAATCGGAAGTGTTTTTAACGCCTATTAATAATACCTCGACTTCGCATGATAGAAAACAATTGCTCTATCAAAGCAAAGACAGTTGGGGCATTGTCAAAACGGATGCTATTCCTAAAATTGGTGATGGAAAATTGACGCTTGATTTAAAAATGAAAATAGTGCCGCAAGAAGAATGGGCTCAAATCCTGAAAGAAGGCTGGCGGTATATGCGTGATTTTCTCTACGTTGACAATGTGCACGGTGCGCCGTGGAAACAGGTTTACGATTGGTACAGCCCGTGGTTGGCGGATTGTCGGCATCGGACGGATTTGAATTATATCGTGGATATACTGAGTGGTGAAGTCGCTATTGGGCATTCATATGTGAACGGCGGCGATTTTCCTGATGTTAAAAAAGTGTCCATTGGTTTGTTGGGTGCTGATGTGGCGGTTGAAAATGGTGGTTTTAGAATTAAAAAAATATACACAGGTGAAAGTTGGAATCCTGAACTCAAAGCACCTTTGGCAGTGCCGGGCGTGGATGTGAAGGTGGGCGATTATATTGTAGCAGTGAATGGCACCCCCCTCAGTATTTCAAGCAATTTTTACAGTTATTTTGAAAATAAAGCAGATAAGCAAGTGAAATTGAAGGTCAATAATACCCCAAATACGGACTTGTCCCGAGATAATCGGGAGGGGGGTCGACTTATCACCGTTGTACCCATTGCTGATGAAGGGGCATTGCGCTCTCGAGATTGGGTGGAAGGCAATCGCCGCAAAGTGGATTCATTGTCAAAAGGGCAACTGGCGTATGTGTATATTCCCAATACAGGTCGCCCTGGTTATAATTATTTTAACCGCTATTATTTTTCTCAAATGGATAAAAAAGGAGCTGTCATTGATGAACGCAACAATGGCGGTGGCTCGGCAGCCGATTATATTGTAGATGTGATGGCGCGACAACTTCAAGGTTATTTCAACAGCCGAGTTGAAGGACATAAGCCTTTTACTGTTCCAAACGGCGGCATTTGGGGACCTAAAGTGATGATTATCAATGAAAGAGCGGGTTCGGGTGGTGATTTAATGCCTTATTTATTTCGTCAACAGAAGGTCGGTCCTCTCGTAGGGGTGCGCACATGGGGTGGCTTGGTCGGCACATGGGATACGCCACCATTTATTGATAAAGGCAGAATGGTTGCTCCACGTGGCGGTTATTACGACCTCAACGGCAAATGGTCAATCGAAGGCGAAGGCATTTCTCCCGATATTGAGGTGCAGCAAACGCCTGCGGATGTGCTGCGAGGCAACGACCCTCAATTGGAACGGGCTGTGCAAGAGGCTTTAAATTTGATGAAAACACAGGGAGTGCAGTTGAAACCTGAGCCGGCTGCACCGATTCGGTATAAGCGTCCGAAGCAAGGTTAAGTAAAATTTAAAATGTAAAATGTAAAATTTTAAATGTAAAATATAAAAGTACCCCTCAGTATTTATATGAAAATGCCTTGAAAATTGTGATTTCAAGGCATTTTCATATAAATACTGAGGGGTACTACTTTAATTTCATTTGAGCAAAATAAGGATGGTCGGGATTCACAATCAGTTCTTGTCTTTGTGGATGAATCAAAACATCCATATCTTCTAAAGGAATAGCACCTAACAAAACTTCAATGTTTTTTAATCCAATCAATCACTTCTTTAGACAAAATCAGACCTTCTTAGGCGGCAAATCAAAAGCAATCGCTTCATGTTCTAAATGACCTCGATGAGCACCATCGCAAAAAGGTTTGTTTTTGGACATGCCACATCTGCACAAGCCCAGCGATGTTCTGCCTTGCAAACCATATTCGTTGCCTTGAGCGTCTACGATTTCAAAATCACCTTCTACTTTCAGTGAGCCATTTGAGTTAACAGTTATTTTTGTTTTAGACATTTTGTTGAATTTTTATTAAATGAAATTTTAAATTTTTAAGGCGGTAAAAGTATAAAAGTTTTAATGAAATTAACTCAAACCCTTTTCAAAATATCCTTTTTCTCTAAATCCAATAGCATGTCATCCAATTCCTCTTTTAAAGAAAAACGTTCGGGAAAATCGGTTTTTAAAGCAATCAACAAGGCTTCCGCTAATTCAAAACCATCTTTTTCAATATGACTTTCTAAGAGTGTGCGAATACGTTGTGCGGGCGGGCGACCGAGGTGGGTCAATAGATATTCGTAGAGGATGTTTTTATGCAATTCGTAACCTTCCGTTTTGTCCACTCTCCAAAGTTCGAGTCCGAAACGGCGGAGCAGTTCCAGAGATTGAAGGTTTTTAATCATTTCTATTAATTTATCATGGTGTTTTTCAGTCAAATAAATAGACGCGAGGGCATCGCGTTTTTCTACTTTATATGGTTGATTTTCAAGGGTTTGTGTAATGTTTTTTATTTTATTTGAAGAAACATTATACTTTTTCAAAAGATTGAAATAATCAAAATTGAGGGTTTTCAAAAAACGTTTTTCTGCCAATTGCAGTACCCCCTCAGTATCAGCCTCTCTAACAGCAATTTTGAGTAAAAATTCCTCTAATTGTTCGAGTACAATATTAGAATTTTTAAAGATTCTTAACCCATTCAGGCAAAGGCTTTTGGCTAAAACCAAATCATTGTTTTCAAGGCTATTTTGAACAGCGAAAAACAACACTTCAGGGTTTTGAGAAGCCCCTAATATCATCTGACTTGCCTCCTCTACCCGACCGCTTTTTTGTAATATCTGAATCTTTTGAGTGAGCAGTCTGTCTTGAGCATCGAAGTTACCGCGCGTCGCAACTATTTGATTATCAAGCAATTGTATCACTTTTTCACTTCTATTATTTGAGTCCGTGTTTTTAATTATCCAATCAAAAACAATATCTGCAAATCTAAATTTAGCATTTTGAGCATATTCATGCAACATAAAATCCCATATATTTTCCGACAATTCTGGCGATAAAAGCAAGCCCGAGTACCCCCTCAGTATTTCCAGCAAAAGAGTCTGTCTTTTATTTAATTTCACATGTGGCGAATCATGCGAGCGAAGATAACGATGCACAAGCGGGAGAGAGAGTTTTACCAAATCAAAACTTTCATTCAGTTCTCCTATTTTAAAGGAAGATTCTGCTTTTTGTTTCAACTCATCGAGCATCGTAAAAAACTGTAGCCACCCTTTTGGAGTGAGCTTCCCTTTAGGATTTTTGGCAGTGCGTAAAGTGTTGTCAATCAATGTTTTATAATGTTCAGCAACATTTCCTTCCATCAAATCTCCTGTAAAACGAGTTTTTAATGCTAAAGCAAATTGCTTGTCTTGACGAGCATAATCGGCAATAAATTCAATCAATTGGGCAGAGTCAATGCGCTTAATAATGTATGGAATCGTGATTTTAGGCGGTGTTTCGGGCGTGGGTTTTTTGAGTATTTTTTGAGCCTCTTTTGTTTCTTTTTCAATCACTTTCCGACGCCTCAAAATCATTAAGGCAGCAGCAATATGCGGACAAACAGTCAATTTATTGAATATCGAACAATCGCAAGTAAAGCTCTTCACTTTTGCGCCGATGAGTTGAATTTCAGTTTCAATCAAGCCGCCAACATCATCGAAACGCGCCACCCAAAGGTTTTTTTCAACCTCTGCCAATGCTTTGAGAGCAGTTCCTGCTTCGAGCAATTCGGCTTGCTCCAAAATATCGTCTTCAACATTCAGCTCTAAATCGGATAATGGAAAATTAGCTTTCATTGAAATATATACGGCAAAATTGTAACTTCGCCTTTTAGAAGGTTTAAAACTTGCAAAATAAATGCGATTTGACTTGTAAAACAAATTTTGTGTCGTATTATTCACAATCAAAACTCTTAAAATATGAAAACACTTTATCTGATTCGCCATGCAAAATCCAGTTGGGCAGAGGTCGGTATGAAAGATTTTGACCGTTCGCTCGAAGAACGAGGACTGAGAGATGCGCCTAAAATGGCAAAATTACTGAGGGGTATGCCCGTGCAACCCGACTACATGATAAGCAGTCCTGCTAAACGGGCTTTCACAACTGCCCAATATTTTGCCTTAGGACTGAATTTTCCAGTTGATAAAATTGAGAAAGAAATGGAAATTTATGAAGCTGAGGAAGCGGCACTCCTACACATCGTGCGAGGGTTGCCTGATGATAAAAATACCATTTTGATGTTTGGGCACAATCCTGGATTTACTTATTTTGCCAATAAGTTTGCTAAAAAACATATTGAAAATGTACCAACTTGTGGTATAGTCGTGATTGAATTAACAGCCGACAAATGGAAAGATTTTAATGAAAAAACAGCTACCGTCAAGGATTTTATTTACCCTAAATCTTTGAACGACTAAATAGTGAAAAGGTAATAGTGAAAAGTGAAAAGTGAAAATACTGAGGGGTACTTTCACTTTTCACTGTTAACTATTCACTAATCCTATCTTTGCGACCACTTTTATCATACCAATTGGCTCCCGCTTGTTGAGTACCCATCAAAGTAATGTCTTGAATATTGACATAATTGGGTCTTGAAGCGATGAAATAAATGGATTCAGCTACATCGCACGCTTTTAAAGGTTGAAATTCTTCATAAATTTTCGCTCTTTCAGCATCTCCATGAAATCTCACGAGTGAAAATTCTGTTTCCTCAACCGCACCAGGCGATACTTGACTGACTCTGATATTATATTTATGAAGATCAACTCGCGTAGCTCGGGTAAGGGCATCCACTGCATGTTTAGTGGCGATATACACGTTGCCCATCGGATAAATTTCCTTACCAGCGATTGAAGAAATATTAATGATATGCCCTTTCCGACGCGCCACCATTTGAGGTGCAATGGCTCTTGTCATGTAAAGCAAACCTTTAATATTGGTATCAATCATCAATTCCCAATCGTTGATATCACCTTCATGAATAGACGACATGCCACTTGCCAAACCCGCATTATTGATGAGAATATCGACGTTTTTCCACTCTTCTCCTATTGAATCTATTGCTTTTTTAACAGAATCGAGGTCGCGGACATCAAAATTGAGGATTTGATTTTTATTGTTAAATTCTTTTTCAAAATGCTCTTTTACCTCAGTCAATCTATCCTCGCGCCTGCCTGTGAGGATGAGGCGATAACCATGTTTGGCAAATATTTCAGCCGTCGCTCGACCAATGCCAGAAGTCGCTCCTGTAATAAGTGCCGTCAAACCGTTATCGTTTATAGGCTGCGTAAGTGGCTCAGGTATAGGTACTTCGTATTTGAAAATTTCGTCGTTAATTTTAGATTTAAATTGAGGGTTGCTTTCATGAGCTCGCATGTAAAGGGCAGCAGCTTGCTCTCTATCGCCAATTTCGTAGTAGGCTTTCGCCAGTTCATAGGCGGCATCAGCATGTTGTGGATTATTTGATATGGCTTTTTGAAAATATTCTATCGATTTATTGAAATCAGCAGATTGTTCCAATTCAATTTTACCCAATTGAAAAAAAGCATCGGCATTTTGAGGGTCATGCGCTACAGCCTCCTTAAAATAATGCAAAGCTTTCCTTTTTTGACTTTTAAAATGCTCATTGAGTAGCATACCCAATTTGTAAAAAATGCCTGAATAAGTTGGTTTTATCAACGTAACTTTTTCTAAACAACTGAGGCTCAATAAATAATCTCCTGATTGCTCAGCCGCATATGCCAATAAAATATAGGCTTCTACATGCGTTCTATCATTTTCAATAAGAATTTCAAGTTGCTCTATTGTATCATGATAACGGTGTTCTTGCACCAATTCAGAAGCATAATTGTACCTCAATTCATTGTCAAGCGGGTCTTTTGATAAAGCAGCTTTCGCTTCAGCTACCTTCGATTTATTTTCTTCTAACGGAGTATCTTGAATCATTGGTATCGGAATTTCTGTATTCCCATTGAGGTGCACAGCTTCTTTTATTTGAGGCGTCACAATTATAACATCTTGATTTTCAATAGGTTGTGAGGTTTTTTCAAACTCAAAAGTCGTTTCAGTATCTTGTTCTTCATTAAAAATTTGGCTTACTTTATTTTTAATGCTTTCTTCTTCTTGAGCATCCTCGAGTGGAATATCAACTACATGAGAAATGTCATTAATTGGAGGATTGACGGAATTTACCTTAAAATACTGAGGGGGTGTTATTGGCGCATCATCAAACAGACTTTTTAAATCATTTTCAGAAGACTCAGTTGAATCGTCATTGAAAATATTTTGAATTTCATCGGTATCTGAATGTTCTGCCTTATCACTGATTTTATCAGCCATGATACTATCTTCATTGACCACTTCATCTATGATTTGATGAAAATTGGAACCTCCATTATTACCAACTGATTCAATAGGGGCTTTATCATTTTTTTTAATATCATCAATCAATGCATCAATTGTAAAATGAGAATTATCAATATTGGCAATTGTTTCTTCTACGACCAGAGGCTTTTCGACTTGAAAATGCGACTGTTGATAAACCCCATTTTCTACTATTTTTGCATGATTGTTAGTATGGTCATTTACATGATCATTTGGAAAAACGGTATGTGAAACGGCAACTTTTTTAGTAGCTTCTGCTATCCCTTCAGGTACAGTCAAATCTAAAGCTTTAAATAAAATAACGAAATTTGAATCTTCAAATTGGTCGTAAGTAAAATACTCCATAGCTCTCATATATCTCAACAACTCTCCAATCTCCGAAGAAATAGTTCGGACAATTCGCACTCTTTCCGAATATTCAAAGTCTTCATCACTGGTCGGTTTGACGCGACGCAATTCGAGATACCTATCCTGCCAATGATTCATATATTGAATGACATTGCTCACGCGATCGAATGAAGTGGGCACGTTAAAAAACTGGCTGTTACCATCTTTTGAATAGACCCCCTCAGTAATAATAGGCATTAAGCGTTTTTGATTGCCTAAATCTTGAAGAATATGCAATGCATTATTCATACAATTTTCTGATTTCAAAAAATTGTCGCTCACTAAGAGCAAAACCCGAGATGAATTGTTGAGTGCAAGTTTTTGTAATAAAGCAATGCCATTGTCACTATCAAAAACAACTTTTTCAATATCTGTTTTTGAAGCTAAAACGTTGGCAATTTTTGCAGCAACAAATTGATTTTCAATGCAATAGGCGAGAATAATTTTTGTCATAACTAAAAGGGTATTATAAAGTTTATCAAATTGAGATGAATCAGTTTAAAGAGAAATTGAATATTTTACAAATTTAATATCAAAATGGGAGTTAAACAAAAATTATTCCGATAACATTTTTTTTACCAATATATCAAACTCTTTTTTAAATTCGCCATATTTACTTGTCGCTGGACCATCAAAACCAGTATGAATTCGTCTCACTCTATTTTTTTTATCTAAAAATATCATTGTTGGATAAGCAACAACGCCATTTAAAAAAGGCAGTGCTTTAGCCGCATCATCTTTTTTAGTCGTTGTACCTGCTATCAATATTTCATAGGGCACATTCATTTTTTTCTTATAAGTTGATACTTGAGTTGTGGCTATATCGGCATTTCTTTCAAAAGCTAAAGCCATAACCGCTAAATTATTGCTCGGATTTTTTGACAAATAATCAATCAAAAAATTAGTTTCGTCTCTACAATTGGGGCACCATGTTCCCATTATTTGAATGATTTTCACTTTGCCAGCATAATCTTTCAAGCCAATTGTCCTGCCTTCTGCATTTGGAAAAGTGAAATCTATATTTTGATTTTCATTTTTCAAAGTTGTTAGTGTATTAGCGTCCCTCAGTTGGAAAGTGTCATTTTTTTGAGCTTCCCATACTTCTTGACCACTCACTCCACTGCGAAATAAGCCATTGAGCGTGCCGTCAGCTTTGATTTTACCTTCAAATAAAAAGGCATGTGAGGCATCAAAACAAGATAAATAAAATTTATCAGCTTGGACTTCGCCATCGAGGAAACGATAATCACCGGTTTCAGTTCGGAAGGTACCCCTCAGTATATTGCCATTTTGCTTGAATTCTCCAACGGCTTTGTAGGGTTTTTCATTATTTAAATCAAAAGTACATTCCCAATTACCTGTTAAATCGGCAGCGGGTTTTTTAGTTAAAGTTGTGAATCGATGGCTTTGTCCGTAGTGGGCAATGAATGGAATCGAAAGGCTTTTTGCAGGCATTACCCACTCTCCCTCCATGACACGCTCCCGATAAATGGCTCTGATATAAGAGCCGAAAACAGGGAATTTGATTAAAATAGTGTCTTTTCCAGTTTCTTTATTTCGTCCGATAGTTATGTCATCTTCTGCTACCCAAATTTGTTCGTCTCCGTTTATGAGAGCAATTTTAAAAAGGGAATCATTCGTATATTTTACTTCAAAAAGAAAAGGCAGCTCCCCCTCAGTCGCTTCCTCAAATTTCATATTCATTTTTTCTGGCAAAGGTTCTCCTTTTTTATTTGGAGAAATGGTATTAGGCGTTAGTTGCAAAACCGCTCTCCATATTCCTGGAGCCACACTTGAATATTTATTTTCAATGACAACACAAGAATTGATAGAGAAGAAAATTATGGTTGCTGCAATGAATAAGGCTATACCATTTTTTAATTCAAACAAACAAAACGATTTGGTAAGTTTTTTACTGTTCATATTAAATGTGTCAATTAATTATTTTATTAAGAATTTGTAAAATTATATTTTATTTAAACAAATAAAAATAGATGGTGTTTCAATTTCTCAAAAACTAAAAAGGCTGCTTCGAGAGAGTTGCATATTTGGAAATTTCCAAATTGCAAAACCTTGAAACAACCTTCCATTTTTCCGAACTTAACCTTTTATTTATTCCCTTTTAAATTGACAACAAAGCCATCAATGTTTTTTCTTTTCACTGTTTTTAGATAATTGGAAGCCGCATCATGGCTGGCAAATGGACCTAACATAACTTTATAATCAGGGTCACCATCTTTACCTAAAACCATACTCACGAAGACATTGCTAAACTGGTTGTCCAAATTATCCACTTTTTTCATCATATTATCATGCTTTGACATAGATGCCACTTGTATGGCAAAACCCGCAGAAGCATCTGGCTTATTCATCTTCAAAGAAATAAATCCATTTCTTTGAGCAGGCTTAGCCGTAACAGATTTCGACGTTACGATGGGGGCAGGATTTTTTTTTATTGTAGCAGTTGAAGCTACAACAGTTTTATCACTTTTACTTGGCACAATTCGATATTCGCGTGGCACTGATCGGGGCTCTTCTACGCTTTTTGACAAAACATATTCAGCAGGATCAGGCATGGGTACAGGTTTAGAATTTTCAATGATTGAACGAGTCTCTGAGGTTGTATTCAAAAGAGGCGTTGGGCTATCGCGTTTTGGAAGTGAACCTGTGGAGCCTATTTGAATTTTAGGATCATTGACTTGTTCTATTTTAACACGAATATCTTCGCTACTGCCAAAGTCAAGTTTGGCAGCAGCGGCTTTGGATATATCAGTGACATGATCACTTACAAATGGACCTCTATCATTGATACGAACGACAACAGATTTGCCGTTATCAGTGCGGGTAATTTTTACGAGAGTGCCGAACGGAAGAGTCCGATGGGCAGCAGTATAACTTTTATGATTGAATAATTCACCGCTGGCAGTGCGGTTGCCTTGAAATTTTGTAGAATAAACGGAAGCTATGCCGTATTCTTGTGCCGCTGAAACCGACCACGCAATTAGGCTCACGAGGACTGTTAGAACCGTTTTTAAGTTACTCATAATGTATGTTTTTTATTAGTATGTTACCATTTACAAACGCTAAATTATAAAGTTTTATTTTACTATGCAAGTATTTTGAGCAGAAGATTTCAATTTTTTACAAAATTTTATTGTAATTATACGTATTTTTGCATCAAATTTCAAAATAAAAATTGGTTATTCTAAAGTTTTTAGGGTACATAAAATATTGATTCAATGAGTAAAAAAGGAAGAGTATTAGTGGCTATGAGTGGAGGTATTGACAGTACTGCTGCCGCTATGATGCTCCATGATGAAGGGTATGAAGTTGTAGGCATCACTATGAAAACATGGGATTATGCGAACAGCGGCGGTTCAAAAAAAGAAACAGGCTGTTGCAGCTTGGATAGTATCAATGATGCTCGGGCTGTAGCTGTCAAGATGGGCTTTCACCATTTTATTGTGGATATTCGAGAAGAATTTGGCGATTATGTTATTGATAATTTTGTGGACGAGTACCTCGCAGGGCGTACGCCTAACCCTTGCGTGCTGTGCAATACACATATCAAATGGAGTGCTTTGCTTAAAAGAGCGGACGCTTTGGATTGCGAATTTATCGCAACTGGGCATTATGCTATTATTAATGAGCATAATGATAGAAAATTTATCTCAAAATCTGCTGATTCGAAAAAAGATCAAAGCTATGTGCTTTGGGGTTTGACGCAAGAGTGCTTGAATCGGACTCGTTTTCCATTGGGTGAAATGCAAAAACCTGCTGTGCGGGCTTATGTTTTTGAAGCTGGTTATGAAGAGTTTTCTAAAAAATCTGAAAGCTATGAAATTTGCTTTGTGCCTGATAACGATTATAGAGGCTTTCTAAAACGCCGGGTGCCTGAGCTTCAAAATCAAGTTCGAGGTGGCAATTTTATCAATAATAAAGGTGAAGTCATTGGTCAACATGAAGGTTATCCTTTTTATACGATTGGACAACGCAAAGGCTTGGGTAAAGCTTTTGGGCAACCCATGTTTGTGACTCAAATTTTGCCTGAATCAAATACCGTCGTATTGGGCGAGATGGACGAATTGATGCGAAATGGCATGTCGGTAGGCAAAATTAACATGCAAAAATATGCTCAATTGCCTTTTGAAGGCATGGAAGCCGTTACTCATATACGTTATAACGACTCTGGAGCATTGTCATCAATAAAAAATCATGCTTTTACTGAGGGGGCTATTGGCGTCGAGTTTTTTGCCAATGTCAAAGGAGTTGCACCTGGTCAATCAGCCGTTTTTTATGAGGGAGACGATGTGATTGGAGGAGGTATAATAATGGGTAGTTTTTTGAACTGAATAACTTGATATACAAAAATTACCATTTTATAGTTCAATTTTTATTTGTATCTTTGTTGTTGTGGTAATACAAACTTTTACATGAAATAATTTATCAAACTATTTAACACCATGACAATCAAATCCAACATCTTATTAGGTGCATTTTTATTAATGTATTGCCAATCGCTTACAGCTCAAGCTGAGAAAGTTATTTATCAATATCTAATGATTAATGACTCGGTTTCAACTATTAAAATTCAAATGACAGATAATATTGAAGTGATTCCTTGGCATCATGAAAACAAACTCATGATTGAAGCCAATACTCAATTGGATGGAGGAAGCTTAGATTTATTGAAAATTGTTATTCGCGAAGGGCGTTATAACATTATTTTTGAAAATAATTTTCCTTATACAACTTTACGCTATGTAAAAGATTCACGGCCTTTGCTTAAAAATCATGATAAATTATGTATCGAAACAGTGAAGTTGAAAATATATATACCTGATGTTTTTGAAATGAAAAGCCCAACTGAATATACTCGTATTGTTGAGCCATTGGCATCAGTTAAAAAATAATGGATGCTACTTGTTATAGATATTATTAGGTAAAGAATTTTAAATTACTCGTTAATTTTCTTTTAACAAAGTCATTATATCTTTCATAAATCTATCCACATCTTTTGCATCAGTGCCATCGCAAAATGAGCGAACTCGCTTTTGCTTATCTACCAAAACTAAGCGTCCGTCGTGATTAAAACCGCCTGGAATTGACTTATCTACTGAGGGGATAACCAAATAATATTTGTCGGCAATTTGATAAATAGAGTCCTGATTGCCTGTGATGAAATGCCATTTCGGGGCTTTGACGCCCATTTTATCAGCATAGTCTTTAAGCCTTCCAACAGTATCATATTTAGTATCAATCGAGTGAGAAAGCAACGAAACACTTGCAGAATCCTTGAAATGCTCATATATACGCAACATATTCGCAGTCACCTTCGGGCAAATAGTCGGGCAATGCGTAAAGAAAAAATCGACAACATATATTTTATTATCAAAATCCTTATTGGTAACAATTTGGCTATCTTGATTGATAAATGAAAAAGAAGGAACTGTCGGATAGAGCGTATCCCCGTTCGGTTTGAAGCCTAATCGCTCGCCAATAATCGGCAATTTATCAGTACTTTGACCATTAAAATTGCATGACATCATGCCAAAATTAATGAGTACAATAAGCAATAAACTGCTTTGGGAAAGAGATTTCAAAGCAAAATTTTTTGTTTTAAAAACAAATTTCATGAGTCGGGTATTTTTATAAAACAATGATTATCAATAAGTTAAGCTATTTTTTTTCAACGCCTTTTATTGAATCGGGCATATCTTTTAAAAATCCTTTCGCTATCGCCAAGCTCATATACATGGCATCACTTACTTGCTTAATACTATCTTTTTGAGCTATTAGATAGATCACCAAATCTTCATGTTTGGCAGTAGGATTCGGGTATTTATAATTCGCCATCCAATCACTCATCATGTCTTCTGATTTACTCAATTCCATAATAGTTTTTATTAGATTTACCTTCAAAGCCACACTATCATCTGGTAGAGTTTGTTTAAAAGTTGTCAATTGTCGTTTCAAACGGCTCGCCTCCCCCATTTTCGGCATCACCTCATTATGAACAACCATGACCTCTTCATTAAGTTTAGTCTCTATTTCTTTATTGTCATTTCCACAACCCATCAATGTGGCGCAAAGTAAAATAGCCAACGTAAATAATTGATTCTTAATCATTTGTGTAAAAATTTAAGTTTAATATTAAAGATAAAAAAGATGTGCAAAGGTAGAGTATTGAATGAAAAAAAAGGCATTATTCTTGACATTAAAAAGAATAATTAAACGAATACAAACCCATATTATTCATACTTTCTTAACGTTTTAAAATCAATTTCAATGAAATTATCCAGTTGGTTTTCACTACTTTCCATCATTTTCACACTTTCAGCTTGTGAAAGAGACAAGCTGGACCCTAATGTTACAACAAATACACTTCCTAATTATGCTCCTTTTAGCATCGGTTCTACATTTAGTTTTAGCAGCAGCACTGGCAGCTACACCAATTCAGTATTGGGCGACACTGTTATACTGGGGAAAATCTATAAAAAAGTCCAAAATACTAAAGATGAGTACCGCACTTTTTTCATTTATCAAACTGGCGAGTACAGATTATCTGGCATTTCGCCTATGTATGCAGGTGGATTGACGACCCCCCTCAGTGATTTCATGTATTTGAAAGATAATGTGGCAGTGAATACGGCTTGGTCGGTGTCTATACCTGTCAATTCAGGTGTATTAAAATATACGGCTCGATTTGATTTCAAAATCATGGCAAAAGATACGACCCACAGCATTAATGGCAAGGCTTATACAAATGTCACCCTTGTAGAGCAAAAAATATTCAATGTTTTTGCAGCACAGGAAACAGAAGCCGGTAAAAATATGTTTTGGTTTTCAAAAGGGATTGGCTTAATCGAGACTGATGCCTTGAATACTAAATTGGCAAATTATGTCATAAAATGAGGGTAATTTAAAACCATTATTAAGTTTTAAATTTTACTTTTGTTTTTGTATGATAAATTTCATCCTAAAACGTCTCTTATACGGCTCTGCCGTGATGGTGCTCGTGGTTTTGATTATCACGAGCATCATTTATCTTGCGCCTGTCGACCCCACGCGCCTTACCTTTGGGCAACGCAGCGACAATGCTACCGTCAAAGCGAAAAAGAAAGAATTGGGTCTTGACCAACCGCTTTATGTCCAATTAGCCTTGTACATCAACGATATATCACCCCTCAGTATTCATGCTCATTCCCTTGAAAATCAAGAAAAATATAGCTATTTTAAGCTAATTCCCTTAGGAAATAATGCATTGGTCATTAAATCGCCTTATCTCCGAGAGTCTTTTCAATCAGGTCGAAAAGTGACCGATATACTGAGGGGGGCTATTCCTCAGACGGCTATCCTCGCGCTGGCGGCTATGATTATTGCTACTATTTTAGGTATTATTTTGGGAGTTGTGGCATCGCTCAAACCGGGTAGTTGGTTCGATACGAGTTCGATTGTGGCGTCCGTCATGGGCTATTCATTGCCAAGTTATATTGTAGCAATGATACTCGCTTTGGTGTTCGGTTATTGGATGGCTGATTGGACGCGGCTTAATATTCAAGGCAGTTTATTTGAGTTAGATGATTTCGGTGATGAGCAAACAGTTTGGAAAAACCTCATTCTCCCTGCCGTTGCCTTAGGCATTCGCCCTGTCGCGCTCATTATGCAACTTACGCGCAGTACTATGCTCGATATTCTTTCAATGGATTATATCCGAACCGCTAAAGCCAAAGGATTAGATCATAAAACCGTCATTTTCAAACATGCTCTCCGCAATGCTTTGAACCCTGTGACGACGGCTATCTCAGGTTGGTTTGCAGGGCTTTTGGCGGGAGCATTTTTTGTAGAAAGTGTTTTTTCGTTCAATGGCTTGGGTCAAACGACGGTCAATGCGTTGCTCAATTTTGATATTCCTGTTGTCTTGGGTTGTGTATTATTTACCGCTCTGGTTTTCGTTGTCATGAATATTATTGTGGATGTTTTGTATGCAGTGCTTGATCCGAGGATTAGAATTTCTTGAATTTTAAAAATCATATAATTATTGTTAACAAACTTACTACTACTATCGTTAAAACAGAAGCAGCCAAATTATTGCTTAAACTTAAAGAAGCAATATTTATAAAATTTAAAATGATGATTTAAAAATTATTCTTAAACCTATTTAAACAATTTAAAATGAAAAAAATTATTGTACTTAGCTTGTTTTGTGTTTTAACTTTCAAAATTCAAGCTCAAACTGAATTAAAAATTAACCCTTTAGGTCTTCTTTTTTCAAGCCCCGATTTATCAGTAGAGTTTGCCGCAGCAGAAAACATAGGTGTTGAGCCATTTTTGGGTGTCAGTTTTCTAAAATTAACCGTTGATGGTGATGGTTATAAATCCAATGGCTTTAATTATGGTGTCAATGGTAAATACTATTTTAACCCTGATAAAGGGATTGATAAATTCTACGCAGGCATATATATGCGAGGTGGGAATAGTAAATATACTGGGCAGGGCAGCAATTCAGGAGATTCTTTCTCTCGTAATTATGTTGGACTTGGACTGTCTTTGGGATATAAGTGGGTTTCAAGACAAAATATTGTATTTGACGTAGGAGCAGGTATTGGTAGAAAACTCGTTAATAAATATACTGATGCCAGTTCTTCAAATGTAGATTTGAGCGGTATTACTATTCTCAATCTTGATGGCTTTTTCCGTTTTGGGGTAGGCTATCGTTTTGGTGGCGGTAGTGGCGGAAGTCGTAGAAAATAATACTATTTTGGATGTTATTTAAATACATTTTTTAGCAATTCTATGGTTCTATAATTTGGCTGCTTATTTTCAAATCAAAACAAAAAAAATCCTTATCGGTAAATCGGTAAGGATTTTTTTTTTGTATAAATTCAAACTTGTACCCCTCAGTAAATTCAGTTGTAATGCGAATAATGAGTTCAAAATGTATCCACCAAGGATTTTAGTTCAAATCCCTTTACAAAATCATCAAAACTGGCTTTTGTTTTATAGAAAATAACCTTCTCTTTGTTAGGTAAAATATCAAAATAGCTCTCGTTAAACCACCCATCAGTGTAAGACGTTAATTGAACACTTTTACACAAAACAGGGCATTTTAATTTAATTAAAAAACCACCTTCTGTTGGCGTGATTTCCTTAAAAATATCCATCTTTATTATATTCAAATCTTTGGGCGGCACTAAATAGGCGATTCTTTTAGCCAAAACAGTATCTCCTTGTTTTAAAGTTAAAACTACAAACGCATTTTGAGCAGTGGCTGAATCTTTCAACAATTCTTTAAACGAAACATTATAAAATTCGCCACTTGTATCCGTTTGGACTTCTACGGATTTAGTATCGTCAAAGATTTTTTTACCTGTAAAATCAAAGGACTGAATACTCAAATCACTCTTAAAACCTGCGCTATCATTGACAATATGCACTTTCAAAAAGTTTTTCTCTATAACTGGTGAAATCAACACATTCGCATACACTTCTCGTGCTTTATATTGCAAGGCTTTCCAACGCCCGAAGTTATCAATACTCGACCACGACGCCACTTGCCAAACATCATTGAGCTGCCAATAAAGTGTACCCATGCAATAGGGTTTCGCACGGCGTTGCGCTTCAATCGCCTTTCCGATGCCATGCGCTTGTAGGACTTGACTAACATAAACAAAGTCCTTAAAAGTCTTGGGCAATCGGAAATCCCACGCCATATATTTTTTAATCAGTTGATTACCTTTTGGATGTTTTTGATGCAATAACATCACTTCTGAGGTCAATTCTCTTTCTTCGGGCTTCGTAAAACTCTCAATCGTCGCCCAATCGGGGAAGGATTGAAAACCATATTCCGACATAAAACGCGGCACTCGCTGTTCAAAATGCTCGAACGGTTTTTCATCGTGCCAGACAAACCAATCGTGGCTATCCCCCTCAGTATAACTCTTATTATTGTAGCGTCCGAAGCTCGGTGAGCTTTCCCTATACGACGTTTGATGGGCATATTGACTCACCGCTTCAGGCAATATTTTATTGAATAGGGATTGATAAGCAGACCATATAATTTCCTTTTGATCGGGATTGAAACGCGGTTGCCAGCCCCAATTATGCCATGCTTCGTTGATTTCATTATTCCCACACCACAAGGCAATACTCGGATGATTGCGCAAGCGTTGCACTTGCTCGATGGCTTCGGCTTTGGCATTGTTTAAAAAGGCTTTATCGCCTGGATACATGGCGCAGGCATACATGAAATCCTGCCAAATGAGCAGCCCTTTTTCATCGCAAGTTTGATAAAAATTATCGGTCTCATAAATGCCTCCGCCCCAAACACGGAGCATATTCATATTCGCTTCAACCGCATTGTTAATCATTTGAAGATTGTCCTGCGGCTTCACTTTCTCTTGAAAATAATGCTGCGGAATATAGTTTGCCCCCTTTGCAAATATCGGTTTACCATTGAGTTTGAAGTAAAAAGTGCCTCCTTTTTCATCTTTTTCAGTCACTAACTCAATCGTGCGAATGCCTATCCGCATTTGTTTGGTTTCAGCTACGCCCTCTCCTATTTGGTTGGATAAACTTTTGGATTGAAATGAAATATCCACATCGTAGAGAAATGGCGTGCCTAAATCATGCGTCCACCACAGTTTTGGATGCAAAATATGGGCATCAATCGCCACCATATTGACCCCCTCAGTAAGAGCCCCTTTTTGAGAAAAAGTTTTACCATTAATAGTGATTTCAAAGTTGCCTACTGCTTTTTGAGTCGATAAAATGGTCACTTGCGCTTGAAGATTGACTGAATCAGCGGTTAATTTCCCTTGTTTAATATAGACGTTTTCTATTTTCGCTTGATTCCAAACCATTAATTCCGCACTTTCCAAACCGCAGGTGACGAGGCGAGGACCCCAATCCCAACCATAATGAAATTGAGGTTTTCGGGTATAAGCTCGGGTCGTGTTATAGACATCGGGATAGTCCACAGGCGCATCGGCTGCCTTCTTTTTCTCAATCGTAACAGGCGAAGTGAAATAGACTTTCAAGACATTCCCTTGTGGTTTCAAGGCTCTTTTAATATCCGCTTGCCACGTTCGGAACATATTATCGGCTTTCAAAACAAACACATCGTTCACCGTCACCTCCGCATATGTATCGAGACCCCTCAGTATCAAATCAATTTTTTCATTATTCAGAACACTTGGGTCAACATCGAAAGTCTTTTCAAAAATCCAATCTTTCTTTTCAAGCCATTGCAACCGTTTTTCGTTGATACCATAAAACGGGTCTTCAATCGCCCCATTTTCAAACAAGGCA
Organism: Saprospiraceae bacterium; assembly: GCA_043744275.1. Classification (GTDB taxonomy): domain Bacteria; phylum Bacteroidota; class Bacteroidia; order Chitinophagales; family Saprospiraceae; genus JAAFJT01. Next base: position 12,556 of record JAYTUY010000029.1, on the reverse strand, counting down.
TTCAAAGCCGTGTTCGGCAATTGCGTCGCATAGCCTGCGCTTTGAATATTCTGCCCCAAATCCTCCTTTTTAGGCGGCACTAACAGCGCAGCGGCGGGCATAAAATGCCAAGAATCATTCAGCGAAATAGTCGAAATCTTTTGAGCGTGATTCACTTTAGTAAACAGAAAGATAAAGGTGAAAGAAGAGAGAATTAAGATAGAAGAATATCGAATCATTTTTAATACAGGTTGATTGCTCGTTTTTCATAAATATAACTGATTAAAAGATTTTTCCAAAGCGTATTTTCCGCATCAAAGTTTCATGCGAATCTGTTCCTTTCATATCAATGCGTTGTATTTCGTAAGGGTTTTTATCTATATTTTTATTGATTCTGTTGCCAATTCTGAAACCATAATGAATGCCCAAATCTTTCATATGCTTGAATAATTGCTTTTTTACTGAGGGGTCTCTCGGTCTTTTGCCATATGGATAAGCGAGAGCTGGCAAATAAGATAAATTCTGTTCGTGCATACTCGTAATGTTTTTTTCTAAATCATTCAGAATATGAATCAAATTTTCTTCCTCATAATTAATATGTTGATGAGTGTGCAAACCAAACGAAATTAAATCAGAATCCAATGATTTGAGTATCTCAGCCGACATAATAGTTCGGGCTTTTTCATGATCCCATCTGCTTTCATCACCGATGAAGGCAGTCGGTAGAAAAATAGTTGCGGGTACTTCATGGGCTTTTAAAATGGGATAAGCAAATTCATATTGATTTGAATAACCATCGTCAAAAGTGACAGCAATCGTCCTAACACCTTGCGAATGAGCCGATTTATCAAATAGCTCATTCAAAGAAATAAAAGTATAACCCGATTTCTTTAAAGAAAGAATTTGCCTTTCAAAATCCACAGGATTTGTAATGAGCGCATCCACCTTTGGAGAATAAGTCACCGAATGGTACATCAATACCCTTTTCCGATTGGCACTATTGAATAGATTGAGCAATTTGATTTTTTTTTTAAACAACTCAAAGGTCGTTAATATTTTGATTTTGATGGGTATTTTGAGTTAAAATTGTAACAAAGTTGAGATTTAGGTGTAAAAGTTTAGATACATTTTTCAAACCATAATTAAATAATATGATTTTAGACGAAACTCAGAAATATCAAATACATTTCAAAAAATGGAAATTTGCAATTAGTTTATTGCTTTCAATTTTAATATTTTATGAATTTCCATTAATAATTTACAGAAAATGGCAACTTACTTCTGTTTCAGGATGGTTGATATTTTATGTAGCATTATTAGCTATTGCAATTATTAGTTCTATTAGAATTTTGAAAATTCTATTTTCAGATGGCTTAGTTTTAGAAATGAGTGACAGTGGTATTGAAACTAAAAAATATGGCTTTATAGATTGGGAAGAAATAGATAATATTGAAGTAAAAAAAACAAGTTGGAATAATACTTTGCTATTAATCTATGTAAAAAAAACCGAAGATTTTATTTCTGATATTTCAAAATTTAAAAGTAAATTAATGAATAAAATGGAAGAAGAGCATGGCACACCTTTTTTTGTAAACATTTACGAAACGGATTATAATGAATCCAGTTTTAAAACTGCACTTTCAACATATTTTGTCAAAGTAAATTTACCATTAAATAAGAAGGAAATTAGTTGAAATATTTAATTGTATGAAAGTAATTTACGCCAAAAAAAAATGCGCTGAGTGATTCACTCAGCGCATTTTTTTTGTGATAAATAGTTGTTCATTTCTTAAAACGCGACAGTCAAACTATCGCCATTATCTTTCACATTATACACACCCTTGCGGATAATGAGCGGTTGATATTGGCGTTTGCCTGAGGCTTGTCCTGTCGCCATGTCTCTTGGTGCTACAATTTCTTGAGCCACTTCATAATCTTCATCCACTTTAAATTGGTTGTTGGCGAAGTATTTAGCAATGGCTTCGCGGGTCATAGAGCTTTTTTTGAAGTTGATAATCATTTTGCCATTCACGACATCGGCTGTTCCCGCACTGCTGTTGTTGCTGGGTCTGGTGGATTCCGAAGACAAACTGGCTGAGATAATAATGCTACAGACACCAAAACCTTCGCAACCTTTGCTCCGCGCACCCATATTGATGGTGATGGTAATTCTGAGGGGATTAGCTGAAAGGCTCGGTACTGAGGGGTGCGTGTTTGCTGTTGCAGTGTTGCTTGAGAAGATAGCGCCTAAGGCGATGACTGCGATGATGATTGATATTTTCATTCTTTAAATCTGTTTTAAAATGTGATTATAATTTGTTTAAAAAAAAATGTGTGATTATAATTTGTTGTAGTGGTTATGTGTTTGTTTGGGCTTCGATTATATAAGCAGCGTTTGTTTGACGTGTGACATTTTTATTTTAAAATATATTCTACTTCGCCCACTCCTGCAAATCTGGCTCTACATACAACCATTTCACTTCAGGGCAACTACCCCTCAGTGAAGCTTCAAATTCATTGATTAATGTGCTAACATGCAGGGCTGAAAGGTTTTCTTCACAGGTAATTTTGACGCAAACTAAGACTTCGCCAGGACCTTGCTGCACGGTGATGCAATTGATGAGGGCTTTAATATGAGGGTGATCGATGGCTATTTGTCGAGCAGTATTGGCTATTTTAGGGTCGGCACTTTCTCCAATGAGTAAGGATTTGACTTCCACACTTAAAAATATGGCTACCCCAATCAACACAAGACCAATCAGCAATGAACCGATGGCATCATATCGTCCATCGCCTGTGTAGTAAGAAGCCATCATAAAGATGAGGGCTATAATTAAACCCAAAACAGCAGCCGAATTTTCGCCAAAAATGACAATTAAATCACTGTCTTTAGTTTCTTTTAAATACTGAAAGAAGCCCATTTTGCCTCTTCGTTTATTCATTTCTACAATATTGGAATAAGCAGCATAGCCTTCCAAAAGAATTGAAAAAATCAAAATGCCAGCACCCCAAGCCACATTATGGATAGGCTCCGACGATGAATATTTATGAATGCCCTCATAAATGGAAAACATGCCCCCCACTGAAAAGAGTAACATAGCCACCATAAATGACCAAAAATAAACTGACCGACCATAACCCAACGGGTGTTTTTCATCAGCAGGGCGTCGTGCTTGCCTAACTCCGACCAGTAAAAGGGCTTGATTGGCGCAATCGGCAAATGAGTGAATAGTCTCAGCCAACATAGCCCCTGAATGTGTCATAAATGCCGCAAAACCTTTGCTCACTGTAATTAATAAATTGACGACAAGGCTTTGGATGATATGGCTTGTGCCGTGATTATTGGCTTGATTTGTATTATTTGAGCTCATAAAAATTCATTTATTCGGCAAATATACCATGCAAAATGAAAAAGCATAACTATCGTGTTGCATTTGATGAAATTAGATTATTTTGTGAGACTAAAATTTATTTTTAAAACGGAAAACAATGAAAAACATATCGACCATAAAACGCATGGCTTCTTTAGATGCCTATCGAGGTTTTGTAATGCTCTTGATGATGGGCGAAGTGCTGTCATTTGAAAAAGTATCGAAAGCTCTGCCTGATAGTGGCTTTTGGCATTTTTTAGCATGGCATCAAAGCCATGTTGAGTGGGTCGGTTGTTCGCTGCATGATATGATTCAGCCATCGTTCTCATTTTTAGTGGGCGTGGCTTTGCCTTATTCTATTGCCAGTCGAATTGAAAAAGGGGAATCTCAATCCACGATGATTTTTCATGCGCTTCGTCGTTCATTGATTTTGATTTTATTGGGCATTTTCCTACGGTCTATGCACGCTCAACAAACCAATTTTACTTTTGAAGATACACTTACTCAAATAGGATTAGGCTATTTTTTCTTATTTATATTGGGATTTTCTACTACAAAAACGCAAATAATTACTCTAATTGCTTTGTTATTAGGTTATTTTATGGCGTTTGCCTTGTATCCGTTGCCTGAAGCTGCATTCAATTATGCGGAAGCAGGCGCGCAACAAGATTGGTCATACAATCTCTCAGGCTTTGCTGCACATTGGAATAAAAATACCAATTTGGCGTGGGCATTTGACCGTTGGTTTTTGAATCTTTTCCCTCGACCATCGACGTTTTTATTTAATGGTGGAGGTTATACAACATTGAGTTTTATCCCAACTTTAGGCACGATGATTTTAGGATTAATAGCGGGTAAAGAGTTAAAAAGGGAGATCTTATCTCAAGAGAAAATTAAAAAATTTCTCATCATTGGCGTGTCACTTTTACTAATAGGTTGGTTGCTCAATGCCTTAAATATATGCCCCAATGTGAAGCGCATTTGGACGCCGACTTGGACGCTGTTCAGTGGAGGTTGGTGTTTCCTTTTATTGACTTTTTTTTATTGGTCAATTGATGTATTGGAGACCTCAAAATGGTATTTCTTTTTATTAGTCATCGGTGCTAATTCCATTGCTGCTTACATTATAGCGCATACGATAGACGGTTTTATCAGTTCATCATTATTCATTCATCTGGGTAAACAATATGCTGAGATATTTGGCTTGGCATATGCGCCTTTGTTTCATGGATTTTTAATATTGTTTTTTGAATGGCTGATTTTGTTTTGGATGTATAAGAAGCGTATTTTTATTAAAATATAAATGAGCATTCTAAATTAAGCACCCCCTCAGTAAAAATGCCTTTTTTGAAGTAGTTGGAAGTGAGAAAGAAGGAGGTGTTGAAGTTGAGAAAGGAAATTGAGTAGTCGTTATTCTAAGTCCTCTTTCATCCGACGATACTTTTCTCTCACTTCATCTATATTAGAGAAATCAATTTTATCATTAATATCGTCTGATAAAATAAAGTTAACCCATTCAGGCAAACTCTCTTTTTGAAACTTTATAATCCCTTGAGTCATTTCAACACAAACGGCACTTTCTTCTTCATTATCAGTCAAAATAAGGTGTTCAGGTATTGATTTAAAGCGTTTTAATAATTTTAATCCAACTTCATAGCGCATTTTAACAATATCGGGACGTACAAAATGTCCCCCTTGTAATACACGGTTATATACACGATTGACACAAACTTCCACATCTGAAATACCAAAGAAATTGAGGTGAATTGTATATCCTAATAGTTGAATGCCCATTAGAAATTTCCAAGTTTCCATATCTGCTAAATTCGTTTCAATAGCAAAATCATGTCTTTTTGCAATAAAATTATTCATAAGGTCTAAAGCTTCGGCATTTGCCAATTCTTGGACATTTACATTTTCGAGTCGCTCACGTAATTGTCGAGCAATGTCATCTGCATTGATATACGTAACACCTTTAGGAATAAAAAAAGGATTGACAGATGTTTTTCCAATGCCATTGGCACCAGCTAAAACGTAGATAGTTGGTTTATTTTCCATAATATGGGCGAATATCTTTACCATTTTCTCTAATGAAGCATTTGCCATCCATATATTCAGCGATAACATACCCATCCTTACCATAAATAATTGGTAACCCTCTTGTAAATGCAGCTTCTTTAATGCGCTCAAAAACCTTAACTGCTGCTTGCTTCCGCTCTTCAGTTGTCATGTCAAAATAAGACTTTTCAGCTATTCCGTACAATAATGTAATGTTTTCTTGTTTTTCAATATTATTTATCATTGAATTATATTTAATGTAAAATTACACATTCTCTTTGTTTTTTAATACAAAGTTTCAATTATTAAAATACTAAAAACTTTCCCATCATATCGACAAATACACCCCTCAGTACCAAACCAAATATTGCCATTTTTATCTTCACAATTTATTCAGCCATTCATTAAATCTCTCGGCATCTCTACCTTTTACGACAAACGTTAGGGGCACAGGACCTGCATAAAAACGCATTGTAAACGTTTGATTTTTACGCAATAAAGACATCATGTCTGTTGTCAAGGGTATTTTAAAATAATCATTTAGCCAATGTGCTGTTTCGGTTGTCGATACGCCCGAAGTATCCCTTGAGGTGCTTTGACTGGTTTTAAAATATACTTTTTACTTCCTTTAAACTCGTCTTGAAAAATAATTACATTCTTATCGTATTTGATTAAATAAGGTTTAGAACAAGCAGAGTAAAATGTTGAAAACAGTAGGCAGATAATACAGAGTTGTATAAAAGATTTCATGATGATAGGTTTTAAAAGTGATAAATATTTACCTACGAATTTAGCTTTTTAATTACTAAATAATAAGATTTTAACAAAAGTTTAACCGATTCATATATTGCTTATATCCCTATATCCCTATTTTGTAAATGTAATAAAAGCTTTCCCATTATACCGACAAACACCCCCCTCAGTACCAAACCAAATGTCGCCATTGGTTCATTTTTTTACTGCAAAAGATATGCATCATTTTCTACAAAAAGTTGGGAATTTATTTGCCCATTTATCTCAACTTCCGCTGTATTGTATTTTTGACTCCTATTATATTGAGTCATTATCAAGCAGGAATACTTATTGTGGTAGTTTAATTTTTATAATTGAACTGAAAACAAATCACAACACATGAAAAAATATATTGCATTAGCTGTCATGTTTTGCTTGTTGGCAGTGGCTTCAAAAGCACAGCATGAGCATCAGATGCCTAAGGATTCAACTAAGCCCAAAGTAAATAACCTTCCGATGAAAATGGGAACGGATAGCATGATGCAAGACGACCATAACATGATGAACCATGACATGAATATGGATAATATGAGCCATGCTTTTTCATTGAACTTACCCATGAGCCGCAATGGTTCAGGGACGAGTTGGTTACCAGATGCATCACCTATGTATGGCAATATGTATCATTCAAAAAAATGGATGTATATGTTGCATGGCAATTTATTTATTCGCTACACAAATCAGGACTTTTCAAACAAAGGTTCAAGAGGAAACAAAGCTTTTGATGCACCCAATTGGCTTATGTTTATGGGGCAGCGAAAGGTAGGTGAAAATGGATTATTTCACTTCAATACTATGTTTTCCCTTGATCCTGTAACAGAAGGAGGAGATGGTTATCCATTGCTTTTTCAAAGTGGAGAAGTTTATAAAGGCAGTCCATTGGTTGACCGCCAGCATCCGCATGATTTATTTTCTGAATTATCAATTAGCTATACTTATGCTTTTTCAAAAAATACTGATGTCTTTGCTTATGTCGCTTATCCAGGTGAACCCGCTTTGGGTCCTGTAGCTTTCATGCACCGTCCGTCTGCCTTATACAATCCTGATGCACCGCTTTCTCACCATTGGGTAGATGCTACTCATATTACTTTTGGCGTGGCTACATTGGGCATTCGTTTAGGACAATTTAAAATAGAAGGTTCATCTTTTACAGGCAGAGAACCGAATGAAAAACGATTTGATTTCGACAAACCACGTTTCGACAGTTGGAGCGGAAGGCTATCATATAATCCTTCAAAAAATTGGGCATTGCAAGTATCAAATGGTTTTTTAAAAAGCCCAGAAGAGTTGCATCCTAATGAAGATATTAACAGAACGACAGCATCGGCAACTTATAGTTTGCCATTATCGAACAATGGATGGTTGAATGTGGTGGCAGTTTGGGGAATGAACAAAGTAAAAGAACAGGTTGCTGAAAACGCTTTTCTTTTAGAAGGTTCATGGCGAAAGAATAAGTTGGCTATACACGGCAGATACGAGTATGTTGAAAAATCAGTTGAAGAATTAAATTTGAATGAATCGGTTTATGGAAATAATGTAGTGTTTCCAGTCAATGCTTTTACGTTGGGCTTTAATTATGATTTACTAAACATTGGTAAAACAAGGTTAGCAGGTGGAAGTCAATTCACATATTATAATGCAGACAATAAACTCAATAGTTTGTATGGACAAAATCCGATGGCTTTTGAAGTGTATTTGAGATTTTATCCTTCACTCATGAAAATGTAATTTTTTTTTCTTAATCAATAAAACTAAATATTATGACAGGCTACCACACTTATAAAACCTGTATAGAAGCATGTTTGAAATGTGCTGCTATATGCCATCATTGTGCTTCATCCTGCACACAGGAAGAAGATATTAAAATGATGGCAAAATGCATTCAACTCGATATGGAATGTGCTGCCCTTTGTTATGCATCCGCTCAACTGATGAGCTTAGGCAGCGATAAAGCCAAAGAACTTTGCAAAATATGCGCTAATATGTGTGAAATATGCGGCAATGAATGTGGTCGGCATCATACAGAGCATTGCCAAGAGTGTTCAGCAGTCTGTAAAGCCTGTGCTGAAGAATGCCGAAAAATGGCTGCTTGATATATTTAGGAAAAAAGAGAAAGACCCCCTCAGTATAAATGCTTTTTAACGGCTTTATACTGAGGGGGTATTTCTTTAACGTTCCAATAATGCCAGCTTAACTAACAGGGCATTTTTAAGAAACCAATACTTGCACCGGTTGGCTCCAATTGCTTTTGATGCCTGAGTTGTGAATAGCCAATACCTTAAATTCGATGACAACATTTGACTCTAAGCCTTCCAAAGTAGCACTTCTGCCACCTCGATAGTCGCCATTGCGCCATTCTTCAGTACCTTTCACGCGTTTTTCGATGGCGTACATGTTTGCTCCAGCTACGGCTGCCCATGATAGAAACACCGACCCATCTTTTTCCGCATTGGCAACTTCCAATTGAGTAGGGGTGGTTAAAGATGTCACAGCTGTAGGCTTTTTGCGCGTTTCGAAACCAGCATCCAACACAATGGCTTCTCTTTCATTTGCCAATACATCCACATAGCGAGCAACTGTGCTGAGTTGGTACATCATGTCTTCTAATTTGGCATTTTTTTCAAGCGTTGCCGACTTGCCACCGTCACTGGCTTTTGAAGCTGCTACTTGATACGCCTCATATGCCGTTTTCAAATTCTCTACTTGAGGTAGGAGGCTGACAAACTGAGGGTCATTTGTCATTTTTGTAATGACATTAGCGGCAAACTCTGCTTTTTCTGCTTGCGGAAACAACTTAAAGGTAAATACTACTGAACTTTTCATTCATTAATTGTTTAAGTGTGATATTAAATATTAAAATAAATTAAAGATAAATATCATGCCAAAACTTAAAAAAACCTTGATTCAATCTACCTTTTTTGATTTAAATATCATTTTAAATATTTAATAATCTGCAAAAACCCTTAGTAAACTCTCTAAGACCCTTTGCAGACTCATCTAAACCCTTAAAAACTTCTACAAGACCTTTGGGCAACTCTCCAAAACCCTTAAAAACTTCTCAAAGACCCTTAGTTAACTCTTCTAAACCCTTAAAAACTTCTACAACACCCTTAGTCAACTCTCCTAAACCTGAGATGCTTCTCCAACACCCTTAAAAACTTCTATAAGACCTTTGGATAACTCGCCTAAACCCTTAAAAACTTCTACAAGACCATTGAGCAACTCTCCAAGTCCCTTGAGCAGCTCTCCAAGTCCTTTGGATGAAGTATTTAGTACAGTCAACACTTTATTGAGTATTCATTCTGTGTTGCTCTGCCCATATGGCTAACTCGAAGGTATAAAGGATAAGGATTTTATGGTTTTTAGGAAGCTGTTGAATACCTTGCCGTGACTATTTCCAATATACCCCCCCTCAGTAATTTGACACTTGAGAAATAAAATGCTCTTCGATAATTTGAATTTAAAAAAAAGAGTAGTTTTGTCGTACTTTTTGCATTGTTTTACAAAACAATACAAAAAGTACGACAAAATTTTCGTATATTACAGAGTTGGCTGCAAGCTGAAAACACGACATAAAATGAAATTTTGGGAGCTTACATCAGCGTTTAGGACAGAGACAGACAATCTGAGAACTATATTTTCAAAAGAATGTTGGACTAAATATAGAATTCAATTCGACAACCTAAACCAAATTATCGAACGACAGGACAGACAAATATTAGACGAAGAAATACCGTTTCAGTTAGCCCGAGAAGTTTGTGAATTGAGTAGCTTGAAGTTCTATTTAAGCTACACTGACATTCCTCACCAGTTAACAAGTTGGAAACCGAACACCCAAAAGCCAATTGAAGAAATATTTTCCCTTGACATTTTACTAAGATTTGGTGGTTTTTACATTGAGGAAACTTTGGAACGAAGTTACTCAGAGGTATTACCTCGAAAAATATACAATAACATTGAAGTTCTTGGTGTATTTGACTTGACAAACATTGGACTACTTGCTTTTCTGAGGACTGAAAATGGAAAGTTGCCCGATAACCAAACATTATGCTCAGAAGACAACTTGCGAGAGTGGATAGTCTTAAAAGAAGCAAAAATGTTATTAAGTCCTTTTTCAGCTTTCCAAAAGCAAGAACATTTGAAAGAGCAAGGAATAAATCAATACATCATAAAACCAACGATAGGGACGGACAAACCCTTTGACACAGAAATTTTGACACTAAAATAAGCACCAGCAAAACAGCCAGCCGCCAACATGGGTTTGTGGCAAGTGGGGCGGACGGAAGTTATTGAAAATTGGTCATTCTTTTGTACTTTTGTTTCGGCGGACGGAACACCCCTCAGTATTTGTAAGTAATTGAACAGTAGTAATTTACATCAGCGGACGTTCGGGCGGACGTGTTTCAAATTCCCCACCTGCCACAAGCCCTTTTCGTTGGGTGCTATGCTATTACGACACTTCCACAAATGACAAACACAAAAATAATCTGCTTTTAATTCTCTGAATAGATAACTTTATTGCATGGATATTGAAAGACAAGTCATTGCGTACAAGAACTGCTTTTTCGACTTTTTCAGTAAATTTGAAAAATGTTTCACAATATAATTATTAGTTTTGTAATTCAAAATAATTTTAGAATGGAAGATGAGAAGTTACCAGTTAAACCCGCTTTAAAAAGAATTAATTCAGCATACATCTGGCATGAATTTCAGCATATTTTCCATTTTGAGAAGGGATTCCTCTACACTATGAAAGGTTTAATGCTTCAACCAGGTAAAACCGTGAGGGAGTTTATACTTGAAGATAGAACCAAAGCTGTAAAACCTGTTATTTTCATACTTGTTATTTCAACAGTAGTTACATTAATACTTAAATACACAGGTGACAATATTTATTTTTTTTCAACAGAACAGTTTCATCATAGGAAAATAGTAGAGAAAACATATGAATGGCTTAACCATAATATAGGATATACATTCCTTATCTTAGGTATTCATATTACATTTTGGACAAAATTGTTTTTTCGGAAACACCCATATAATTTTTGGGAGTTATTGATAACGTTTTGTTACTATATTGGACAAGCACTATTTATTATCTTCATTTTGATAATAGTATTGAAATATACCCACCTTCCTTTCATTGAAGACCTTGGTAAATATGTAGGATTTATTTATTTGTTTTGGGCAACAGGTCAATTCTTTGGAGAAAAAAAACTTATTAATTATATAAAAAGTACATTTGCAGTCATTTTAGGTGGACTGTCTTTTACTCTAATTACAGAAGTTCTTGTGCAATTAGTTGATGTCTTGATTGAGAAAGTAAAGCATTAACCCCTCAGTATTTGTAAGTAATTGAGCAACAGTATTTTATATCGGCGGACGTTCGGGCGGACGAGTTTCAAATCCCCCAACAACGCCAAGCCCTGAACGTTAGCGGCAAGCGATAAAAAAACCTTACAACGTAATCAAAAAAACGATATGACTTACAAATTAAAATTAGGATTGACTTTGTTTCTACTTGGACTTTTAGGCGTTTTAACAATGCTAACTGTGACAATACCGCTTGATAGTTTACCGAAACAACTCACTGAAAAGTTCTCACCACAGACAATTCAACTATTAATACTCATAAACCCGACAATTTTGCTTCTCATTGCAACCGTTGTAGGAACAATTCTTTATGACAAGGTTAATTTGACAGTTCCTACAATTTCATCATTGTTGAAAATAGAAAAACCTCAAATAACTTTTTTGGAGCAAGTAAAATATGGTATTTCTTTGGGGCTAATAACAGGTATCTTGACAGTAACTGTCGGACTTGTTTTTAAATCTTCTATTCCACAAGAATTTATAGAACTTGGCAACAAAATAAAGATTACGACACTGGCGAGATTTGGATATGGTGGTTTTACAGAAGAACTATTAATGCGTTTTGGCTTTATGACATTAATTGTTTGGATAGTTTTCAAAATAACTAAACAATTTAATAATGTAACCTATTGGACAGGTATAATTTTAGCAGCTCTTCTTTTTGCAATGGCACATTTGCCAGCAGTTTATAGTGCGGTAAGCAACCCAACTATTTCCCTAATCACTTACATTTTAATTGGGAACTCAATTGCAGGCATTTTCTTCGGTTGGCTTTATTGGAAAAAAGGACTCGAAGCTGCTTTCATTGGACATATATTTGCACACATTGCAATGCTATTGGGAGAACAATTATTTGGACTACAATAGCAAAATTTAGCAGCCTTTAACACGGGGTTTGGCAAAAGTGGGGCGGGCGGAATAACAATGAACATTTTACATTTTTAAACAAAATAAGATGAATAAGAACGGACCAATTATTATCG
>JAYTUY010000028.1:0-8495 GCA_043744275.1 Saprospiraceae bacterium | reverse complement strand
TTTACCCCCACTTTGACTGATACTTTGACCAATATGGGTGCCTAATTGTTCTACGATAACACCTAAGCGATGGCTAAGGCGCGTATCTCCAAACCAACTATGAGGCGTGATACTTGTTCTTAGTTCTGTAAACATCCAACTAAGATAATTCATATAATCATTATTTCAAAGAACTTATGCGTAGTCGACACGGTTTAAAACCCTCGTAAAGTTTTTCTAAGAACTTATAAAACGTACTACTCAGTAATAGGCTTATTTTTATGCTTTTTAATGAGGGGGTGCTTTGGATTGTATAATACCTAAAATAATACTCATCACGCCGAGCAAGCCATACAATCAGGATCATCCAAGCTACAAGCGTTCGGGAAGTTTTGTTCCTCCAATAAATCCTGTGCTGTCGGTGTTTTGATAGCACTGAAATCTATTTTTACTTGATTCACATCTTCCAAAGTCAAGGTATTTGAAGACATAGCTGCTTGAACTCCAACACCTGAGTCAGCGGTTGCAAAACGTTGGTGCTTCGCCGAAAGCGTAAACTTAATCGGATCCACCGCAGGGCGTGTTCTCAAATAATACATACCTGTTTTCAAACCTTTTTGCCATGCATAAAAATGCATAGACGTCAATTTTGTAAACGTCGCATTTTCCATGAAAAGATTGAGCGATTGCGATTGACAAATAAATGCCCCTCTATCCGCCGCCATATCAATAATGGCTTTCATCGACAGTTCCCACGATGTTTTATACAAATCTTTCAATGAATCAGGCAATCCTTCTATATTTTGAATAGAACCGTTGGCTGCGATAATGATTTCACGAGTCTCTTCATTCCAAATACCCAAGCGCACAAGGTCGGTGAGCAAATGCTTATTCACGACGATATGCTCGCCTGATAGGGTTCTACGCGTATAAATATTGGTTGTATAAGGCTCAAAACACTCATTATTGCCCAATATTTGAGAAGTGGAAGCGGTAGGCATCGGTGCTAATAACAAAGAGTTACGCGCTCCTACCCTCATGACTTTCTCTCGCAAAGCATTCCAATCCCAACGGTTTGACGGCTTAATGCCCCACATATCGAATTGAAACTCGCCTTTACTGAGGGGGCTACCCTTAAACGTTTCGTAATGTCCCAACTTCTCTGCTAACTCTACAGACTCCGTCATAGCAGCAAAATACATGGTTTCAAAAATGTCTTTATTCAATTGACGCGCCTCTATGGAATCGAATGGAAAACGCATCAAAATAAACGCATCTGCCAAGCCTTGCACACCCAATCCAATGGGGCGATGGCGCATATTTGAATACCGCGCTTCTTCAACAGGATAATAATTAATATCAATCACTTTATTCAAATTGCGAGTCGCCACGCGAGTAATATCAAACAATTTGTTGAAATTAAATTCACCCCGTTTAGCATCCACAAACTTTGGCAAAGACAACGAAGCCAAATTACAAACCGCTACTTCATCTTTAGAAGTATATTCCATAATCTCCGTACAGAGGTTCGACGAACGAATAGTGCCTAAGTTCTTTTGATTAGACTTTTTATTCGCCGCATCTTTATACAATATATAAGGTGTACCCGTTTCAATTTGCGATTCAAGTATTTTATGCCACAATTCACGAGCTTGCACCGTTTTACGTGCCTTGCCCTCACGCTCATACCTGTGATACAATTCGTCAAACTCACCACCATATGTATCAAAAAGCTTCTGCGCTTCATTCGGACAGAACAACGACCACGCTTTATCATCTTTCACACGCTCCATAAACAAATCAGGAATCCACATCGCATAAAATAAATCTCGCGCACGCATCTCCTCCTTACCATGATTCTTTTTCAATTCCAAAAATTCAAAAACATCTGCATGCCACGGCTCTAAATACACGGCAAATGCGCCTTTTCTCTTTCCACCGCCTTGATCAACGTACCGAGCCGTATCATTAAACACTCGCAACATCGGAATAATGCCGTTCGACTGCCCGCCAGTGCCTTTGATATATGAGCCTGTTGCACGAACATTGTGAATAGACAAACCAATGCCACCAGCCGATTGTGAAATTTTAGCGCATCTTGACAAAGTTTCAAAAATACCTGAAATCGAATCATCTGTCATCGACAACAAAAAGCACGACGATAATTGCGGCTTCGGCGTACCGGCATTAAATAAGGTCGGAGTGGCATGAATAAACCATTTTTCCGACATCAAATTATAGGTTTCAATGGCTGCTTCCACATCTTCACCATGAATACCGACAGAAACTCGCATAAATAATTGCTGCGGACGCTCCACAACTTTACCATTCATCCGCAACAAATAAGACCGCTCCAAAGTCTTAAATCCGAAGTAATCGAACTCATAATCACGATCGAATATGATAGCAGAATCAAATTTATCCTTGTGTTTTTGCACAATTTTATAGGTCTCTTCGCTGATTAATCCCGCTTTATCGCCCGTTTTAGGGTCAATATAGTGGTACAAATCCTTAACCCCTTTTGAAAAAGACTTGTCCGTATTTTTATGCAAGTTCGATACAGCAATCCTTGCTGCCAAAATTGCATAATCAGGATGTTGAGCCGCCATCGTTGCCGAAGTTTCGGCAGCGAGGTTGTCAAGTTCGGTGGTCGTGACGCCATCGTACAAGCCCATGATAACCTTTTTGGCGATTTCCAAGGGTTCCACAAGGGGATTTAAGCCGTAGCTCAATTTTTTAATACGCGCCGTGATTTTATCAAAGCTGACATCTTCGCGCTTGCCGGTTCTTTTTATAACTTGCATGGTGTTCTAATTATTGAAAGAAAATTTGGATTATATTATTTAAATGACTTTTGTTTTTTCTTATAAAATCGTGTTTATACTGAGGGGTAATATTTATATCAAAACCCATAAATTTCTTTGAAGATTCTGTTGAGTTGATTCTCTAAGTTTTCAATATTTGAATTGCCCGATTTTATACATTTTAGTATATTCAAAACTATCTTTTCAGCTTGTTCTCTTTGTTCTTTTGAAGGTTGAATAAATGGTATTTTCTTAATATAATTTGCCGGATTATTAGCGGTTGAATTAATGGTTCTAATTAAAAGATTACAAGTTGGAGAATTGAAAAACCCTAACAAATAGTAGGTAAATGATTCATCTTTTGGAAAAACACCGACAATAGATTGATCAAATAGCTTATTTTCTATCAATGATGCCGTAATACTTGTTGAACTTATCATGGGCACGCCAATTCCGAATTTGAAATAATACTGTGGATTTTGAAATCTGGCTTTTTTATTCGTTTTATAATGATTGACGGCATCATTACTCCAGTTCATAAACCAATTATCAGGCTTTAAATACTTAGTATTGCCTCCTTTTACAATGGGTAAAAAATGTTTTTCACCTTGAATACCCCTCAGTATATCAGGCATATTTCTAAAATCTTGATTAATTACATTAGTGTTGACCAAATCATAGTTTTTCCCATTCTTCAATTCAAGATTTATGACTTGTAAGAAGCGTTTGTCGTCGCCAGAATAAAAACCCGTAACGCAATGAGCAATATTTCCAATATTCTGTTGTGCATTGTTTATAATTTCAAGGATATTCGCGTTTTCTGTTATTAAAAAAGCATGGTCTGCATTTTTATAAATATTAATTTGCTTATAAACTTGAATATTCAATTTTTCATCTTCATCAATATTGGTAAGCTGCTCTACTGATTTGAAATTATTAGCCAAATTGAATGAATGATTTAAACAATCCGCTTGATTATAGCACTTTTGAAGTGTAATAATCGATAAATTCGCATACCCAAAATTGACACCTGGGAAAAATGAAGAGGGAAACAAAGCTAACTCTACTATTTTAGTTTGGGTCAATATATGTTTTCTGATAGCTTTATGCGTATGTAAATTCAAAAAAGTATCGGGTATTATAAAGCATAATATTCCTCCTTCTTTCAAAAGCTCAATACATCTATAAAGAAATAGAGTATAAGTTTCTTTAGCATAAATATTAGGATATAACTTTTTAAGTGTTGCTCTTTTATCATAATCTTGCCAAGCACCGTAAGGCGGATTCGCAATAATTTTATCATAAACGCCACCAAAACTTGAATTAAAACTTAAATCATTGTCTAATAAAGTATCGCACTGTCTAATATGAACACTGGGATATTTCGCAAATTTATCATTTAAAGTTTTAACCGACATATCATTCAATTCGCAAACATCAATATCCATATATTCATGGTTTTCCAAAATAGCTTCTACAAAAACACCCTCGCCACCACAAGGCTCAAATACCTTGTCAGAAGATTTGAGTTGTAACATACCCACCATATAATCAACGATTGGCGTTGAGTCGGTATAATATGCTTGATATGTCTTTGTTTCTTGTATCATTTTACCAAATTAAATATTGGTCAAGATTATTTTGTTTTAAGAATGACATCGTTTCTGCTTTAAAATCACTTGCCCAATTGACATTTAAATCAATCCATTTTTTTATGTCAAAACCTGTAAATATTGTCATTTGATTGTAAGCCGCTTCGCCACTAAAAGCATCCCAAATATTTGAATTCTTTAAGGTCATAAAATAATGGTTGTTATCAACAGCCCTTACGAAAATCATACACTTATAATTTTCTTCAAGATTTTGGTAAATACTGGCGACTAATAAAAGCCTATTCGTATTGCCTTTTTCATTTGAACCGAACCCACTTTTGAAATCAACTACAAATTTTTCATTATTATAAATGAAATGCAGGTCTAATTCAAGCCTAATTTCACCTGATGTAACAAGCCCCCATGTCTTACCATAATATTTTGTCAATTGTTCTTTTTCTTCTTTCGATATTCCTAACTTTTCAATATAATCTTCAATCTCTTTAGACAATTTTTGCTTTACTTCCGAGAATAAAGGTGGAATAAAAAGCGAAAGATTATTAATGGGATAAGCGAAACAAAGTTTGCAAAACGGTTCCCATAGTTCGCCAATCCTCCTTGAAAATGTCATATATTCATAAGACCAAACATCATTTCTTGATTCCAACATCACTACATAATTAGTGTAAGTCATCATCAAAATACTTTCAAGTTTTTCCCTATTAGTCCACTGCTCATTGGCTGCTGTTTGTAAAAGAGCAGCTAATAGCTTATCTTTTGTCTCAATTAATCCTTTATTAATAGCTGTCGCTTGTTCTCTGTATTGTGTGATACCATAAGTTAATTTAATCTCACTCAGTAATTCCTCTGCTCTATGACGATAATAGTTTAGGAGTTCTATTTTTCTATCTTTTATTGTCTTATCTATTATCATTAAAATGAAAAATTAAGTCAGTTAACAGGTTGTAAAAATTCATTTTTTTTGTTTTTTACTGAGGGGGTCTATTCTCAATCTCTTTTATTCGTAAACCAAGTACTGTACAAATCCAATGCTTTGAAATTAGGTGATTTTTCATTCTTAATATTTAAATCGGATAAAGCCACTTGATGCGTTGCATTTTTAAAAGAAACAATAACCGAAATGCCAAAATTCACATCAATACTATCCATTTTTAAGGCTTTGATATTGGATTCGTTAGGAATAATAGGTTCATCATAAGAGTAATATTCTGCTACAAATGGAAAAATAAGTTCTTTATTCAAATAAGTTTCCCACGCTTTATAGGCTGCTTTCTCCGTTTTGGCATCACCTAAAATTTGAGCAATCTGTTCTCCTTCTTCGCCCATACCTTCCCAATAAATATCATCACTGAGTGCTTCGCTCACGGCTTCTGCATCTTCCATTTTATCTCTTGGTGTCGCTATATCTACATCGTTGATGTCCAAACACATCATTGTCCAATCGTATCCGTCTTGCTCTAATTCAATCAAGCGCGTTCTCGGAATATTTTTTAAAGTAACACTATCCCAAGACACCATAAATTGAAGGTTCTCGATATTGTCAGCAGTCAAATTTTCATCATATACCTCAACGACCCAACCTTGCCAGCCAGCAATCGAGTGTGCTTCATCATCAGGGTCATTCACCCCATCTTTCACCTTCACATTGTCTCCAATCTTAATCGGTGATTCAGGTTTATCTCCTTTTAAAAAAATACCTTTTACTATTTTGTTGAACATTTTGATTGACATTTTATTACCCATTACCAATCACCTATTACCCATTTTACATCATTCTCCCAATTCCACCACCGTCTTCACCAAATCCGCATATTTCACATCCAAATTATCATAATCCACACCTTCATCGGGCAATACCTCCTCCAAATCATAATTCAATTTTTTATCGAATTTATTGGCGGCTTTGATGATGATGTCATCTTCGTCGTCGGGATTGAAGGCGCTTTGCGTAGCGTGTAATAATCCTTCGGCTTTGACGGTTTCGATGTTCACATCGGCATCCCTCAGTGTTTGGATGTCTTTTATCGCATTTTCCATGATTTCTTTACCTTGTAAAACCATCCAACACTTGAAATATAGAAAGCCATTCAAAGTCGGGTGCTTCGGAAAACGAACGCGGTCTTTTTCAACTTTAAATGGGCTGCCCAATATCGCGCACAAAGCCACCATTTGAGGTTGATTCAAAGTTTTCAAATTTTTTCGCAAATTGATTTCAAACGCCACCAGTTCTTCCTCCGATTTCACAGAGAGAAGGGCTGTCAGTTCTTCCAATTGCTCTTTAGTTGTTTCGCTTTCTTCTTTGGATTTATCAATTAATTTCCAAAAGCTTTTTTCTTGTTTTTCGACGTATGCTGCATCCATGTTTAAGATTATTTTGATGTTATAAAAAGTGCCCCTTTGGGGGATTTAGGGGGCTTGTTTTTTTAAAAATCTTCATTCATCGAGAACGACTTTTCTTCTTTCATATTCATCACGCCTGCTTTTTGATAATCGCCGACACGTTTTTCAAAGAAATTGGTTTTGCCTTGTAGCGAAATCATTTCCATCCACGGGAAAGGGTTCGGTGTGCCGTAAACCTTTTCATTGCCCAACGAAATCAGCAATCTATCTGCTACACATTCTATATACTGGCTCATCAACTCCGCATTCATCCCAATTAATGAAACAGGCAAGGCATCCGTGACGAATTCTTTTTCAATCATGACTGCTTCTGTAATAATGGCTTCAACTTCCTTCGGGTCGAGTTTATTTTCAAGCATTGAATAAAGGTAGCAAGCAAAATCGCAATGCAATCCTTCGTCGCGGCTGATGAGTTCGTTGGAAAAAGATAAGCCCGGCATCAAGCCCCGTTTTTTCAACCAAAAAACTGAACAAAATGAACCTGAGAAAAAGATACCCTCTACAGCGGCGAAAGCAATCAGCCGATGTGCAAAAGACGGTGCGTTCTCAACCCAATTTAAAGCCCATCCGCCCTTGCGTTCTACACACGGCAAATTACTGAGGGCATTAAAAAGATAGTCTTTCTCAACGGGGTCTTTTATATAGGTGTCAATCAAAAGTGAATACATTTCAGCGTGAATATTTTCTATCGCCACTTGAAAGCCATAAAAACAACGGGCTTCGGGCACTTGCACCTCACGCATAAAGTTCAAGACCAAATTCTCATTGACAATACCATCCGAAGCAGCAAAAAACGCCAATACGTGCTTGATAAAATGCTTTTCACCATCGTTGAGTTTATGCTCCCAATCTTGAAGATCGGTGTGCAAATCCACTTCTTCGGCAGTCCAAAAGGAAGCCACCGCTTGTTTGTACATTTTCCAAATCTGATCATGCTTAATCGGGAAAAGCACAAAGCGTTTGTCATTTTCTTGGAGGATAGGTTCAATTAATTCAGACATCTTGATTATAATTTTTAGAATATATTTTAAAAAATAGTTTCAATTCGTAATGCGGAATTTACTCCGCCAAATCGTACAAAAAGCACCCAATTAAAATACCCCTTCAAGCGACTACCCCTCAGTATTTTACACTGAAAAGAAGACTTCTTTCTGGCATTTTAATTTGTTCTGCTGTTATTATGCTGTGTGCAAGTGGTGTTGCGACCTCTTTAATCTAAATAGTTTTAATTGGTCAATGTGTGGTAGTTTGCTCTCGTGTATGTTACCTTTTTCTAAGGATTGAACACCTAATAGATATGAATTGCTTTTGATGACACTAAAGTATAGGTTTACAGAAAAATCGACAAAAAAAGTTATTCACAATTTGTGGATAACTCGCATAAAACATTGATAATCAATGCTTTTTTATTGTTGATAAGTTTTCCACAATGTTTACAACTTGATGTGGAAAAGAAGATTCGGTATCATCAATTTGATTAAATATTTTGAAATTTAGTGTTCAAAAAATGTTAATAAGTTGATGTAACTTTTTTTTAAGGCTTGACAATCAATGGTTTAAATGCAAAAATTAAGTATAAACATTTTACTAACTTTCTACCTTAACTTGACTTTGTTAAATTAGGAATAAATTAAATATTGGTAATTCAAGATGAATTTAATTTATGTTTAGATTGAGTTGCTTTAGCCCTTTTAAATAA
>JAYTUY010000027.1:0-32924 GCA_043744275.1 Saprospiraceae bacterium | reverse complement strand
CACCTTACATATATTTTACGAGTCCAGCGGACTCGCACTTTTATACCTATTTTAGAACCAATCAACCCTGCCCCTTGGGGGTTAGGGGGCAAACGTAAATGAAAGCTTCAATAACAAGTTATTTTTCCTTTTTCAAATTACAAAATCAATCGGGCTGCCCAATTTCCTTTTCATAAATTTCTCCACCAAACGCAGCATTTGATCAAACTCGATGAGGAAGCCGTCATGTCCAAATTTGGAGTTGATGAGTTCCAATTTAGCATGTGGAATATGCGCTGCAAGAGACACTTGCTCTTCTATCGGAAACAATAAATCTGATTGAATGCCCACTATTAATGTATTGGCTTTTATTTTTTTCAAAGCTTCGCTGATGCCGCCACGATTGCGCCCGACATTGTGAGAATCCATCGTTTTTGACAATGAAATATAGGAGAGCGCGTTGAATCTTTTACGCAATTTCTGACCTTGATAACGTTGATAGGTTTGCACTTTGAAGGTATCGAGGCTGTTGCCTTCGTCGGATTGTGCAATATTATAGCCTTCATAACTTCTGTAACTGAGCATTCCGATTGCCCGAGCCGCTTCCATACCTTTAGCTCCTGCGTTAGCAAAATCCTCGTAAGTGGTGGCTTTTGCTAAAACTTCGGCTGATACTGAGGGGTCGGCTTCAATCGCCATGCGTTGCGTTTCGTTCAAGGCAATACTCCACGGCGACATGCGTGCACCGCAAGCAATGACAGCAATGTTTTCAAAAAAATCGGGCTGTATAATCGACCATTCCAAGACTTGCTGTCCGCCCATAGAACCACCAATACCTAACTTAACTCGTTGAATATCAAGATGTTGCGCTAAACGAATATGCCCTTTGACGACGTCTTTTATACTGATAACAGGGAAATTTCTACCATAAAAAGTGCCTGAAATCGGGTTGATACTGAGGGGGGATGTCGAACCATAATGCGAGCCAATCATGTTCGCGCAGACGATGAAATAATGAGCAGGGTCAAAAAATTTGCCTTCACCAATCATGCCACTCCACCAATCTGATGCCTCGCTGTTGCCCGTGAGCGCGTGGAAAACCCAAACAACATTGTCCTTTTTTTCATTCAAAGTTCCGTAAGTGTGATAAGCAATATCCACCTCTGGCAATTCAGCACCGCATTCCAACGACAAATGAGTTTTATCGTGAAAAATTTTAACACTGGACTCTATTGCCGTATCCATTTCAATCATAGTATTTGTCCTAATTTTTAAAGTGACCCCCTCAGTATAGTCTGCTTTTTTGAGTAAATTTTTCATTTTGCACGAACAAGTTAAAGTTAAAATTGTCAGTCGTTATTTTCTATAAATTTTAATAGAGAACTCTAATATTATTCTTAAATTCTGAAAGAGTCCAGCGGACTCATACGTTTGTAGAAATTATAATGTAAAGCCAAAACCTCAAGAGTCCAGCGGACTCATACGTTTATTACAACTTATAAAAAAGTGTGAGTCCTCTGGACTCATAAAACGATTTTACTACTTATTTCCTACAAACGTTTGAGTCCTCTGGACTCTAAATTTATTTTAATTCAATACAGCCACTGATTCAGCCACCTTCGCAAAAGCCTGTTCTAAGTCTGCTTTGATGTCATCAATATGCTCGATGCCGACAGAAATACGGAGCAAATTAGGCGTTACGCCTGCGGCAGCTTGTTCTGCATCGCTGAGTTGTTGATGCGTCGTTGCGGACGGTTGAATGATGAGCGTTTTTGAATCGCCGACATTCGCCAAATGGCTTACCAATTGAAGGCTATCTACGAATTGAGTTGCCGCTTCTTTGCTGCCTTTTAATTCAAAACTCAACACCCCTCCGAAACCACGCTTCAAATATTTAGACGCCTGAGCATGATTCGGCGAACTTTTCAAGCCTGGATAGCTCACTTTCGATACTTGCGGATGAGATTCAAGCCAATTCGCTATTTTTAAAGCATTGTCAACAGTGCGGTCAAGGCGAAGGCTCAATGTCTCAAGACCTTGAATCAATTGCCATGAATTGAAAGGTGAAATCGCGGGACCCCAATCGCGCAAGCCCTCCACACGGGCGCGGATGATGAAAGCGATATTGCCAAATGGACCACCTGAACCGAAGACATCCCAAAATACCAAACCATGATAGCCATCAGAAGGCTCTGTAAATTGCGGATATTTGCCATTGCCCCAGTTGAAATTGCCACCGTCCACGATGACGCCGCCGATAGAAGTGCCATGTCCACCAATCCATTTGGTCGCTGATTCGACGACAATCGCCGCGCCATGCTCCAACGGGCGGAATAAATATCCACCTGCTCCGAATGTATTATCCACGATTAAAGGTATGTCATGCGCTTTCGCTACTGCCGCAATGCCCTCAAAATCAGGCACGAGGAACGATGGATTGCCGATGGTTTCTACATAAATTGCCTTGGTATTGGCATCAATCAAGCGTTCGTAATCGCTCGGATTTTCACTGGCTGCAAAACGCACATCTACACCGAGGCGTTTGAATTGTACTTTAAATTGGTTGTAAGTACCGCCATAAAGGTTGGAGGAAGAGACAAAATTGTCGCCCGCTTGCGTAATATTATTCAAAGCAATGAACTGAGCCGCTTGCCCTGATGCCACTGCTAAAGCCGCTACACCCCCTTCGAGAGCCGCCATCCGCTTTTCAAAAACATCGGTCGTCGGGTTCATCAAGCGAGTATAAATGTTGCCGAATTCTCTTAATCCAAACAGATTGGCACCATGTTCTGACGAGTTAAAAACATAGCTCGTCGTTTGGTACAATGGCACCGCGCGGCTGTTGGTGGTCGGATCAGCGACTTGTCCTGCATGGACTTGGAGGGTTTCAAATTTAAGATTGTTTGACATAATCGATTGATTTTTAATAGGTTATAAAATAGTTGAGAGTTATGAGTTATGAGTTATGAGTTATAAATTCCAGCACCCTAACTTTCAATTCTCAATTTTCAATTTTCAATTAAAAAAAAGCCCCCTCAGTATGCGGTGCATTTTTTTCATTTTTTTGATGAAAAAAATGCTGTAGATTTTCCTCAATTTAGAATTGAGGAAAGCCGCAGACTAAGCGTGTGATAATATTGCAGCGATTAACAACAACCGCAACAACAGCACATAGAAATAGACATGATGGATTGAGCCCGCAGGGGACTGAATCGAAAAGAAAGATTGCCTGAAACTGAACGTGGAAATGTCATGATTACTTTGTTTTTATATTTCCAAATAAAATTTGGCAGGAATTGGCACCTTTTTCCACTTATAGGATTGGTTGCCCGAGTTTCATTGAGCCTGTCTCTCCACTCGTCTTTATAAAAACAATTCTTTTTGAAGAGAATTGATTTGTGGTGCAAATGTAAAAAGCGTTTGGAGTTTATACAATACTTTGGCGTATTTATTTTTTGGTTTAACAAAATTTTAAGGATTTGGTTAAATCAATTTATAAGTGTATTTTTGAATAAACTAAAATCATGGTAATTATCCATCGACGTTTATATGTAAAATATTGCATTTTAAAACAACCCTTCGTTCACCTTTTTAAAGCTTCATAATGAAAATACTATTACGATTTATTCTCCTTTTTATCTGTTTTAATGCTAAAGCACAAATACAATTGGAACATGCCTATGACTCTGCTTATGTCTATCGTTTTTTAAATAATCAAGGCAAAGACCAATATATTAAGAGAGCAGGCAAAACGTCCTATATTTATAATTCAGACCACACTCTGCGTCGAATAATCCAGCACCCTTTTGCTCCTTCCAACGATTTTTTTACTGAAAACTTGAAAAACCATACGCTAATGGATTTTGTCTATCGCACTTATTTGCCAAATGATATGGCTACTTTGTCTATTGTCAATGAAAAAGGTGATACGATGCTCCCTTCTTTTAATACGAATAGCCATACATCATTTCAATATATGCATATAAAAGACAATGATAAAATTTTAGAACATTTTGTAGTAAGAGGTCAAGAGAGTGCATCTACAAAAGTAATTGATGTAAAAACAGCCAAAAGAGAAGATAGAGTGAATTTTGGAGGTGGTATTTTAAAATATAAAGAGTTAGAATTTGCAGGAGATGTTTTTTTTCACGCCTCAGTAGATGGGAATTTCAATATTTACAATCCACAACAAGGGCTTATTAAGAAAATGCCTTTGTTAAATTTATCTTCTAATTTTATTGTTTATCATGATGCACAACCTTCACAAGCAATTTTTGACTCAGACAATATGATAGAAGTGCTATATAATTATGTGAGTACACATCCTACATTGACTTATTCACCTATGTTCTATATAGCCAAAGAAAATGGAACTATTTTATTTCCTAAGACAGAGGGAAGAACTGCTATTTATGGAAAGCATTTGGTTTATTTTAATACAGATTTTTTAGGTCCTAAATACATTTATAGTATTCCAGAATTTCAATTAGAAAAAACTATCTCGACTGATTGGGCTGTTTTTTCTGTAAGAGGTAAAGTGAATGATAAATTGGTTTTAGTAAAGGATAATAATGTTGAAATATACACAGATAAATTGGTCTTATTGAAAAAATTTAATCTTCCTTTAGTATCTGAAAAAATGCGAGAGATTATTAGTGTTTCAGAAGATTTATTAGTTGATGATGAAAAATTAGAGTTTATATACGGTACTTTTAATGGTGCAGATGTTCGATTTATTGTTATTGTCAATGAAGACGCTAAGGAATTATTACGAATTCCATATTGCGAGACTGTATCAATCAGCACTTTACCCAATTCTAAAAATAAACTTATTGCTTCGCAAAATACTTATTTTGGAAATAATTCAGGCGTTAATACACTCATTTATGGTCTATCTTCAATCACTAAACTTGAGGAAACAATTGAATCTAAGAAAGATGCCTTGGTTTATCCCAATCCTTTTTCAGACTACATTCACATCCATTTAGATAATGAAACACAATTCGACTGTACTATCCGCATGTATGACATAATGGGTAAGGTAGTGTATCAACAAAAAGAAATTTCTAAAATCATCCAAATTAATAATCTACAAAAGCTCCCATCTGGTTTATATTTCATTGATATTCAAACACATAATGGTCATGTCTTGAAAAAAATCGTCAAACAATAGTTGATTTTTAAATTATCATTAAGTAAAATACCCCCTCAGTATTTGAGTCTTTTAAATTAGAGAAACACCCTCCTATCAACCCCTCACCTGAACTGTAACCCCCTCTTAACTGTTTATACAAGCAGTTCATCTTTTTTTGCATCCAAACATATATAAATGCGTCATAAAGATTCTATCTTTAGGTCTCAAATCAAATTCATTTTCCAATTCGTTAAATTTTATCATTTAATTAATGAATCGTATTCCAAATCCACCTTCTGCGAACAGCCAGAGCCTGCAATACATCATGCAAAATTGGCAACAAATTGTCAAGAAGTATCAGACGCCCAATCCGAAATTAGCGGTTTCGCAGATGATTACTTCCTTTTTGCCTTTCATCGGTCTTTGGGTTTTGATGTATTTCAGCTTGGAAGTTTCTTATTTTCTAACTTTGGGCATGGCATTTTTGAATGCTTTTTTCCTCGTCCGTATATTTATTATTCAACATGATTGCGGTCATCAATCTTTTTTGAGTTCAAGGAAACTGAATAACTCAATTGGCTTTGTATGCAGTTTGTTTAGTTTAATTCCCTACAAATATTGGGCAAAATCGCATAATTTCCATCATGGTCACAATGGTCAATTGGAAGAAGACATTAGAGATATTGGCGATTTGGGCTTATTGACGGTCGAAGAATTTAGCAAATTATCAGCTTTCGGCAAGTTCAAATATCGCGTTTATCGGATGCCGATTGTGCTTTTTGGCGTTGGCTCTATGTACTATATTTTGATTCACAATCGTTTGCCGATGATTAAAGAAAAAGGTTTTGAATTGGCTAAACGCTCATTGATTATGAGCAATTTAGCGGTGATTCTTTTTTATACAGCACTCATTTTGATATTCGGTGCAAAGACATTTTTTAAAATCCAAGTGCCCATTATTATATTCTTTGGTGTGATTGCCATCTGGTTTTTTTATGTGCAACATCAGCATGAACACGCCTATAAGCATTGGCAAAAGAACTGGAATTATGTCCTCTCAGCTATTCAAGGCAGCACTTATTACAAATTGCCGAAGGTCGTGCAATGGTTGACGGGCAATATTGGTTTGCACCATATCCACCATTTAAGCTCACTGATTCCGAATTATAATTTGGAAAAATGTAAAAATGAAAACCCTGTCTTGCAAGATTGCGTCACAACCATTGGCTTTTGGGAAAGCCTCTCATGCATGTTCCATAAACTTTGGGATGAACAACAACAACGCATGATTACGTTTAAAGAATACTACCAGAAGTATAAGAGTGAAAAGTGAAAAGTGAAAAGTTGCACCAGAGGTGCATAATGTCGGTAGAAAAGTGAAAAGTTGCACCAGAGGTGCATAATATCGGTAGAAAAGTGGAAAATACTGAGGGGGTAAAAACAAAAATGCTCAATGTCTTTTTATAGAACATTGAGCATTTTTGTTTTAGTAAAAATCAATTTTAAAATAGGCGGAAATACCTATTTTCCAATCATCAAAGCCTTCACCATATCCCGCTTACCTTGTGCAATAATTCGCATAAAATAATGCCCTGTTTTTAGATTTCCCAAGTCCAATTCAATGGGCTGATTGGATGTATTTGAAATATTAAACTGTTTTACAAGCAGACCTAAAGCATTGTAAATCAATATTTTAACGCTGGTATCATCATATTTTTTCAATGAAACAAACACCTTATCGTTGGCAGGATTGGGATAGACAACTACATCGTTGAAGTTGCTCAAAGTTACTGTTTTAACTTCTGAAATAAGGGCTTTACCATCTCTGAAAACGGTTTTGATGCGGTAGTTATTGACCCCCTCAGTATTGGGGCTTTCAGTGAAAAAATAATCATGCAATTTGGCATCTAAATGACTTTCATTGACGATGTCTATTGTTTTGAAATTGCCTTGTTCATCGGCTTTTTGAATTTCAAAATAATCATTTTTAAAACTCGTATTATTCACCCATGTCAAATGAATTTTATCAACTGATGCTTGTGCATTGAGTTGCAAAATCGGTTTATTATTGGATACCAATGCAGCAGGATCGGGGGCAGTGCAAGCCACCGCCGCACCGAGTTTAAAACCAAATTCACCCAAAGTGCCATCGCTCAAAGTGAACTGACCGGCTGCTCCTAAATCCGTTGAACTTTGCAAATTAGCCCCATTGCCTACTTGAAAAGAAGCTCCACGCCTTGAAATCGTCACCGTTTGACCATTTATGACTACCGTTCCAGTCATAGCAGTAAAATATGTAAAGCCCGTACCATTGCCTCCACACGCCGAAGCAGCAGGGCTGCCCAAAGGTGCAACCGCCGTGCCGCCTAAAAAATTAATGGTCACTTGCACGGGAGCCCACGTAGCCGTGCGATATGTGCCACGCAAGACAGCCGTCGTGCCTAAATTTTCAAAAACAACTGATTGAGCATGGAGATATTGCTTCACATTATTTTGAACCAATATCATCCCGTAAGGCTTCCATGTTTGCTGACAAATTTCATTGGTGTTGCTAACCGCAAACTTTTGACAATTGCTTTGAACAGTCGTGTCTATCACTGATACTGTACCCGCTTGTACAACCACTCTACGCAATTGACCTAAATTATTTTTTATTTCTAAAAGCATATTTCGAGCACTATCTATCCGCAAAGCAGACGAAGTACCGCCTGCGCCGATTGCCGTAAAATACATATCGTAAAGTTTTTCACCATTCGGACGCGATACAGAATTGGTTGTCAACCAAGCAAATCTGATTTCACCCGCAGCAGAAAATGTAGTCGTAAAATGAGTCGCCGCTGATAAACCCAATGCAGCATTCAGATTTGTCAACGAATCGAAGCGCAATACTGAGGGGTTAAATAAATTCACCCATTGAGCCGATTGAATGTTGCTAAAACTATCCACCGTCACGCTCGCGCAGACCTTTTGATTTTTCTGAATAGAGAGCGTTGGATTCTTCAAAACAACTGTCGGAGTCGCCAATATTTTAGAAACTGAGACTGCAAAACTGCAAGTTGCTGTATTATTGCTGCTGTCTTTGGCTGTATAAATAACCGTTGTGTTGCCTAATATAAAATTTTGTCCACTTGTATAATTGCTTGAAATTGAAGGATTTATGGTACAATTATCAGTAGCAGTGGGAGTTGTCCAAGTGGCAACGGCGGTTGTATTGGCAGTTGTTAAATTAATATTGGATGGGCAATTGCTGAAAGTTGGCGGCGTGGCATCATTCGCACAAGGGTTGCCCGAACCTGCTTGCAAAATAATGCTATAATCCTCCACCTCCCCTGCTGCGAAGGTTTCACATGCCGTAGAATATGCATCTTTTTTCAAGCTCACACGCATGACAGTCGCACCCGTCAAAGCGGAAGCAGGAACGATAACAGCACCATTCACTGCAAAAAGCCCTACCCTATTTTGTTCAAAAACCTTTTCAGAATCTTCAAACTGCCCATTTTTATTGTAGTCAATCCACACCCGATAAAATAGGTTGGTTTGCGCCCCCGACCAGCTCAAAGCAGGCATAATACTGAGGGGGTAGCTCAAACCTTTCGTCAGCGTCGTACTCTTATCTTTCCAATCAGAATAGCCTGTGGCATAGCGGTCAACTCGGACTTTATCGCTGGCATTATCCAACGTATTGAGTTGCACGCGAGCAATCCACTCGCCCCAGGGTGCTTGCGAATTGGACGTGCAATAAGCATTCGCATTCCCACAATTTTCAATCAAAGTGGTAGAAGCTGCACCCGTACAATTGTTCGCGTCTTTCACCGTCACGCTGTACGCGCCTTGTGCGAGGGCATTTACTGAGGGGGTCGTCGCGTTCGTACTCCATATATATGTGTAAGGTGAAGTGCCGCCAAAAGGTACTGCTGTGATAGAGCCATTCGTTTGTCCACAAGCAGGATTAATATTGGTTAATGTTGCCCCGACAAGTGTTGGTTCTAAAATGGTGAAAGAGCGAATGCCGATTGCCGCTGTTGAATCAGTCACAGTAACAGAGTAACTTCCAGCAGTTAAGCCCGTAATTGTAGCCGTTTTAGCATTATTTGACCATAAATATGTAAAAGGTGCTTTCCCACCTGCGGGAACAGCCGTTGCAGTAGCATTGTTTCCGCCGCCGCAAGTGACATTCGTATTTGAGCCATTAACTGGAAAACCTACATTGGTAGCAATATTACCCGTCCGAAAAGAGGACGTATAATATGCCCCACCATTATTTAAAATAGAGGTGACATCAATCGAATTATTGGCATCTGAATCAACAAAAAGTTGATAATATAGCTCAATTGTATAAGTGGTATTCGGCAGCAAACCCGTCAGTAAATCACTGTTAGGCGTACCTGAATATGTCTTGGTGCGGTAAGGTGGACTATTAAAAAGAGACTGCTGAGTCAAATCCACTCTTGTAAATGCGCCTTTATTAGCCGAATTATTATAAATTCGGTAGAAAATAGCACTTTGCATCACATAATTGGTGCAGCTTTCCCATGTACGCGTAGAGGCGGCAGTGAGTTGTAAACTGGTAATATTCGTTCCCATACTTGTCGGCAACATCAAACCATAACTACAAGGTGAAATAAAAAACTCGTTGGAAACATTGTTCACTGAAAAGCGGGCAGTCGTTGCGCAACTCCCTGTAAAATCGAAGCCGCAAGCGGCGATTTTGTCTATTTTTAAAAGTGAAATGGTTAAAAAAAGAACGGCATAGGTGTAGAGGGTTCTGTTCATTGGATTAGATTATAGTCGTTTGATTATTTCATGAAATCCAAAAATACAGCTATTTTCAATGCCAAAGTGGGTGGTGGAATAAATTACAGGCATTGTGGTATTTCTTACATGGGGTTTTGTTGTCAGATTTAAAGAGATAAAATGTGGATATATTTTCTGTCCAATATGATAAAGAAGAAATTATCAATAATCAATACTTTATATGCACAGATTTCTTATATTTGCAAAGTACCTTTAAAAAAATCAACAATGGCAATCGGATATTCTCATACCATAAATCCTCAAAAGACTTACACGTCTTTACCAATTCAACTAAATTTGAATAAGAGTTATTTTCTGATTGTTGGTAGTAATACAAGGCAAACAGCTCTATCCAATATCGACAATAATGTCATAATTGAAGGTATTTGGCAAGACATTGCTCAATTAAAATTATTACTTTCCTCTGATTTAATTAATTTCAATAAAGAGAATATTGAAGTATTGTTTGCACCTACAAAAAATGATTTTAAAAATAAGATTGACTTTTTTTTAGAGCCTAACAAAACAGAAAATTTATTTCTATTTTTTTCTGTTCCAACAGCCGTTAATTATGATACTGATGATTTTGAAATTGGGCTTGGTGAGAATGAAATTATTACTACAACAGAAATATATAACTGTTTTGGGAAAACTGAAATCAATCTCATTATATTTTTCGATGGTGATAAAGGTGAAAGGTTTTTTGAAAGTTTTTATAAGCGAAATACTTTCATCCTTAGTTCAGTAGGAAAAGACCAAAACTCAATAGACACTAAAGATGGTGGAATTTTAGCTCAGTGTTTATCAAATGTCATTAATAAAGGTATAGATAATGATAGAGAGTATTTGACTTTGTCAGAAATATTTATCGCCATACGTGAACAACAGTATCAAGATTTTGGAATTGAACCTAAGCTCTTTACTACAAATTTGGTGCAATATCTTATATTTGCTAAAAACAAAAAATTCAACCAAAACAATTCTATTAAAAAAATAAGCATTAATTCAGTGAAAGAATTAATAGAAAAAAATCATTTAGAAGCAGCACTGAAGGCTTTAAAAGAAGTGCAAATAGTAGATGAGGATTTGAAAAAAGGTATATTTATATTATCTCAACAATATTACGATTTTAGAAAAGCAGATATTTTAGGAATTTTGGAAGCTAAAACAACTAAATATGCCGATTTTAGTTGGCGGCTTTTAAATTATTTGGATTTGATTGAAAAGTAATGATTTAGGATTTCATAAAAATTGAAATTCTCAAAAAAGGACTTGTTATGACTATCAATAGGCGTAAAGGTCAGTTAGACGACCCCAAAGGCTTAGCAATAGATATGTCTGAAAAAGGGCATCTCGGTAATGACGATTATGTATTCAGAATGCAAAGCGATAAAAATATTGAATACATAATGAGCTTGGTGAAACAAACAATTTGAATTGATGATAAAAATTAACAACCCCTCAGTATCGGCGTACCTCGCAATGTTATGACCTCATGTTTGGCAACAAAGATAGATAAGCTGTTAGTTTATGAAATAGATATACCTGAGTTTCCATAGAGCCAGCACCCCCTCAGTATTTATGGATTAAAAAGCAAAAGGGTGGCAAACTTGCCACCCTTTCTCATGAGTATAAAATTATAAGAGTCTTTTAAATACTTCTGCCACCTTTGAGGGCATCTTGCCATTTTGTGAGGGCGGTCCAATCACCTTGTGCGGCTAATTTGGCTTGCTCTGCCCACGTGCTCGGGTCATGAATGCCAAAGTTTTTGCCACCATTTTCCAATATTCTTTTTAGGCGTTCGACGGATGAGGCTTGCAATTCATCAAAAGTATAGATGCCAGCTTCGTTGAAAAGTTCATTGATTTTAGGTCCGATGCCTTCAATACGTGTCAAATCGTCGCGTTTTGAATGCCTGCGAGTGAGCAAATCAAATTCTGCATCTGTTTTTGATGTGCTAACGGCACGCTCTACTGGTTTCACTCTTTGAACGTGTTTGTCAACAAAAAATTCGACTTCTTCTTCAATGAGGCGTTCGACGGGCTTCATGCGCTGAGTATATTTATTGACGATGTATTCCACGTCTTCAACATGCTCTACGATGCGCTCAACAGGTCTGATTCTATGATAAATTTTATCCACAGCCACTTCAATCTCTTGCTCCAAGATATTTTCAACAGGCTTTAGCTTCTGAATAATATGGTTTACCTTGACTTCCACTTCATGTATAGTTTCCTTGATAGTTTCTACAGGCACAACGCGCTCGACGATTTTATCGACTTGTACTAAAACATCCACTATTTCTTCAACCACATTGAAAATAGGATTCACCTTTTGAACTATGTGATTGACGTGAACATCTACCTCCTCAGTAGTCTCATGCACGCGCTCAACAGGCTTAACTTTCTGAATAATGCGATCAACTGGCACTTCTACTTCTTGTTCAATAATATTTTCAATCGTCTTCACTTTTTGATAAATATTATTCACATGTACTTCTACATCTTCAAAAGTTTCAGTCACTTTTTCAATCACGTTCACTTTTTGAATCAACTTATCAACGTGTACAGGCACTTCAACCTCCGATTCAACCGTATTAATAATCGGCTTCACTCTTTGAATAAGGTGGTTGACAGTCACTTCAACGTCTTCGATTGTTTCAACTATATTTTGAATAACGTTCACTTTATGAGATGTGTGATTGACATGAACATCTTCAACATGCTCAACGAAATTTTCAATAACATTCACTTTTTGAACAATCCTATCAACATGTACAGGCACTTCAACCTCTTCTTCATTGGTATGAATAATCGGTTTAACCCTTTGAATTAAATTATGAACATTCACTTCCACATCTTCAATCGTTTCAATGACATTTTGAATTGGATTGATTTTTTGGAAAATGCTATCATAATGTACATCTACTGTTTCTTCAATAGTATTTTGAATAGCGTTCAGTTTTTGCACCACATTATTCACATGGATAGTGACTTCCTCCTCATGGACAACAACATTTTCTATAGGTTTTAATTTCTGAATAATCTTGTTATAAACCACCTCTACTTCTTCTTCTATGATGTGCTCAATCGGTTTCACGCGCTGAATGATGTTATTGACATGCACTTCAACCTCTTCGATATGCTCATGTACACGCTCAACGGGTTTGACGCGCTGAATAATTTTATCCACAGGCACTTCTACATCTATATATTGCTCAATGGTTGTAATAATAGGTTTCACTACTTGAACAATTCTTTCTACAGGTACTTCCACTTCTACAATTCTTTCAATAATTTTCTCAATCGGTTTCACCCGATGAATAATTTTCTCGACGACGACTTCGACATCGACAATTCTTTCTACAATTTTCTCAATCGGTCTATGAACGATTTTTTCAACAATAACCTCAATGGGTACTATTCTTTCGACCACCTTCTCAACCATCTGATGGATGATTTTTTCTACAATCACTTCATGCGGGACGATCTTTTCAACAATAGTCTCCACTATCATCGGTTTTTCAACGATTACTTCAACAGCGATAGCTTTAGAAACTGTTGTGTGAATCGGCTGCAAATGAGAAAATGACTGAGAGGTAAACATGGTTTCAGCCGCATTTTGATGAAAATAACTTTCTTCAACCACCAAGTCATCCGCCCATTTGCGAGAGATAATTTCATCCCGAACGATTAGAGAACCGTCTTTCATCGTGAAATTAAAATTGAATTCAGACATCGTCCGATTCTCATCGCTGAAAGCCGTAGCGACATGTTCAATATGGTTGATTTTTTCTACACCTGCTAAAAAGCTCGATAGTTGGTCTTTAGTTTCGCCTTTTGATAGGGTGTTATTTGAAAAAAACGAGGACTTTAGATGCACATAATCATCGTAAAATGCATCGAGTGCTTCTAACATTTGACCATTGGCAATCATTAAATCTAATTGATGAGTGTTAGACTTGAGCATACTTTGCCCATTCGTGGAGAGTTTTGATTTCATAGTAAAATAAAATAGTTTGTAAGATGGATGAAATAATTGTTTTAATTCAATTATAGTGTGTAAGATAAACTTGTATAAATATTCAATCAGTTGAATCAACAATACATTTTTGACTATATTTTAAAATAAAGTAACATCATAAAGAATGTCAATTGTACACAAATAGGAGTGCCAGATAAAGTACTAATAGGAATATTTTTAAACGAAATTTTATTGTTTGTTATGAAATAATAATGTTGTGAAAGTAATCAATAAAATTAATTTTCAAAAATATTTGTAAAATTTTTATTTTTTCTTGGCATTTTAATTTCGTCTGTCTATTTTGTGTTAAAAATTGAAAATATAATGATGGAATGTACAACGGCTGTTTTTACGCTCATGATTGGAGCAACTTTATTGACTGCATTGGTGGCTTATTTTTACTATAATCGAAAAATAAAAGCCTTAAACGAAACGCTTGAAAGTGTCGAAGAAGACGCTAATATCGTGAAAAAGAAATGTGAGAGTTTGCTCAATGATACGGCTTCATTGACTCATCAAAATCAAAAGTTAAAGCAGGAATTAACGGAGTCGGAAACCCTTTTCGTTGCTACCAATCAAGAACTGAGGGGTGCTAAAGATTGGCTCAAAGAAGCTGAGGATAAAGAAAGTGCTCATGCCACTGAATTGAAAAATACGCAGAATGAACTCTATGTTTTAAAATACAGAGTTCAAGCTTTAACGGAGGAGTTGCAGAATACAAAAAATGCGACTGAGAAGTTAGAAAATGATAGAAACTTAGTGATGGATGCTTATAAATCGCTTCAAAAGCAGTATATAGCTATCAGCAATAATAAGCCTGCTTGAGTTTTTTGTTAGTGAATAATGGGAACGCGGATGACGCGGATTGAGCTGATTTTCGCAAATTTTTTTTTGTATTTTTAAGAAAAAATCTGTGAAAATCAGCTCAATCTGCGTCATCCGCGTTCCCATTTTAAAGCATTAATTATCACTGTTTTAAAAGCTAAGCACACTCCGAAGCACCCCCTCAGTATTTTCTATAATTTAGTACTATCTATCCAAAGCCTTCAACTGTTGCTTAATATCTTCTAAAGTAACAGGTTTATAATCGAGCTTAATATTTGTAGCAGAACTATTAATATTCAAATCAACGCCTTTATATTTGGCATCCACATAAATCATACCGCCTGTTTGCAGCAATTTATTACCTGATTGGGTACTCAAATTTTCAGAAATAATATCTGAGAAACTATAGGCTTCTTTCAATCTAAAATCAATGGTCGCATTGGCAGGTGTGCCCTCAAACGAAGCTTTTGAAATGAATAAAACCGTCCCTTTTTCACCTCTAATAATGGTGTCTTTGGCAGTATTAATTTTAAAATTCTGAAAATTGAGGCTTAAATCTCGATACAATTGCATCATGTTTTGATACTTTTTTGGAGGCGCAACCGCAGGAGTGTTTGAAGTGTTAGGCGGAGAAAAAGTGATAGCAATTTCTACACGACGGTTGCGCTTTTTACCTTCCAAAGTGGTATTATTACTGAGGGATACTTTTTCAAGGTATCGGCTAATGCCATCAAATAGCTCTGCGAGGCTGTTGAAAGTTGAGCATTTGCGCTTTCAAAATAAATACTGCGCTGAATTGTTTTTTGTGCAAAAATGGATACTGACGTGAGCAGTATGGCAAGGATTAAAAGGTTATTTTTCATTTTGATTTTGTTAATTTCAAATCAAAACGACCAATAACCTCTCGTATTCTTTATGTTGAAACTTTAACTAAAAATAGTTTTTATTTTTTTTCAAAAACCTTAATTGCTTGATTATTGAACCCAAGAATTAAGCTTTCGCCTTTATTTCGATTAATTTTTACCATATCTCGCACATCTCCTTTTAGCATCAAACCCGATTCGGTGGCGGACATCGGATTGAAATTGCTATGACCATCGCCGAGCAAAACAGTGCCATGATTCGCGGAATAATGCCCATATTTCACCCGAGTAGTTGCATTATTGCCTGCCAAAATGAGGTCTTTTTTTCCATCGTTGTTCACGTCCATAGTTGTCAAAGCATAAATGGGTGAAAATTGCGCTTCTATACTGAGGGGGGTCATTTTGAAACCAACCCCAGTGTTTTCAAAATAGCATGTTTGCAATTGTTCAGCTTTCAGCGTTGAAGCATTTTTCAATTGTTCATCCGTAAAAATATCGCTGATTGTTGCTGTTGAATAAGATTGATAATTGGTGAATTTTTTCTTTAAAAAAAGCAATTGTTCCAATAAATCATCGCGCGAGGCAGCCGGGTAGCTTTTTTCACCGATGTAGTAGCTGATAATTGGATAAATAGACCCGTTGCCCACAAAATCTTTAAAAAGTAATGTCACTGGTTTTTCAGTTGTGGCTTTGAGTTGAGAATTCAAACCCAAATTGCCAACGACCAAATCCATATCGCCATCATTATCAAAATCTTCTGCCAGCAATCGATTCCACCAACCCGATGAGTTTTTAACCGACCATGTTTCATCTTTCGTCAATAGACCATTTTTATTGATGAAAACAGTCACTGGCATCCACTCGCCTATCACAATTAAATCCAACTGATTGTCTTTGTTGACGTCCACCCATACAGCATCGCGCACCATGCCGATTTGCTTGATTTGAGGTGAAATGTCTTGTGTTTTATCTAAAAAATTGCCTTTTCCATCATTTATCAACAAAATACTGAGGGGGGGCATTGGATATTTTGATGGCACAACATAGCCGCCAACAAATAAATCCAAATCCTTATCGCCATCTATATCGGCTGCTCGCACACATGCTCCGCTGTTCGTTTCAGTCGGTAAGGCATTTATTTTTTTTGTAAAATTACCCTTACCATCGTTTAAATATAGGCGGTCTTGCAGGGCAATTTCGCTTTCAGAAAATTCATAACCGCCGCTGACAAGATATAAATCCAAGTCTTTATCACCATCAGCATCAAAAAACAAGGCATCAGCATCTTCGCAACCAATATCAGAATTGAAATCAGCCGTATTTTTTAAAGTAAAAATGCCGTTGGAATTTTGAATAAATAGAGCACCTGACGAACCCTTTGCACCGCAGATATAAACATCATCTAATTTATCGCCATTCACATCGCCCTTCACAACATGCGGACCACAGCGTGAGAGAAAATGCGGCAACAGCGTTTGGGTTTTAAAATCTTGAAAATCGTTTTCTTTATGAATAAAATTCAACGCATTTGATAGTGTGAAAATCGGTGAAATACTGAGGGGTGTATTCGATGTTAGATATTGATGATTGGATATTGTATTTTTTTCAATTGTTAGTGTTTGATTGGGTTTTATTTGGGTTAAAACTTGTTTTTTATCATCACTCCATGTAACAATAATGGAGTCAATAATGGTGTTTTTACCCAATCCAAAAACGAGATTTTTATCTACCGAAGATTCGTAGCCGCGAGAAGGTATATTTTGTTGAAAAAACTGTTGCCCGCCTGCATATATACGGACGCTCGCACCAATAGCATCCACATTGGGTGTTTCAGCTTTCAGTTTTATTTTGATATAATTATTTTTAAACAAGGTCTCAGCATTATTGCGATAGACGTTTGCATAATCATTTATTTTGTTGACCACCAAATCCAAATCACCGTCATTGTCCAAATCCGCATAGGCTGCTCCCGAAGAAAAACCTAAGCCGCCCAATCCCCAATCCTTTGTCACTTTTGAAAATGTCAAATTACCGTTGTTTTTAAACATATAATTCTCAGTTTTGGAGCCAGGCATTTTCTTCAACAATTCTTTCAAAACGTCGTTTCGACTGAGTTTTTTATTAGATTCAGCTGCGAGTTCAGTTGAAAATTTCAAAAAATCCATGTTTGTATAGTCTTTCACATAGCCGTTTGTGATAAAAATGTCTTTGTTGCCATCGAGATCGTAATCCGCACAGAGGGCTGTCCAACTCCAATCGGTATTCGAGACGCCAGCCAATTGCCCTATTTCGCTGAATGTGCCATTGCCATTGTTTAGTTGCAACATATTGCGGCTAAATTGATAATGAAAACCGTTTTGAAAGAGCATTTGCACCTTGTCGTAATTTTCTGCTCCAGAGTGCATTTTTTGAGTGGCATTGTCTTCGGGCAGCATATCGAGTGTGATAAGGTCAATTTTTCCATCATTATTGACGTCAGCAGCATCAGAACCCATTGAAAAAAGAGAAACGTAATCAAATGCATCGCGCACGCTCTCCTTGAAAGTGCCGTTTTTTTGATTGATAAACAGGTAATCTTCTTCGTTAAAATCGTTGCTGACATAAATATCCAACCACCCATCATTATTGGTATCAAAAACAGCGACGCCCAAACCAAAGCTCAATACATTGCTCGTGATGCCCGCCCCCTCAGTAATATTCACAAATTTGCCATTATCATTTCTATATAATTTGCTACCGAAAAGGTCATTTTTCTGTTGTTTTAAAGTCACCAGCTCTCGTTTAAATCCAGCATATTCGTTATTGGAATGGTTGAGTAAAAACATGTCCAAATCACCATCTTTATCCATGTCAAAAAAGGACGCTTGAGTAGAAAAACCTTCATCAGCCAGCCCATATTCTTCTGCTTTTTCACTAAAAGTCACGCCCCCTTGCTGCCCAAGAGAGACATTACCATTGTTGATAAAAAGGAGATTTTTACGCTTAGAAGCATCGCCATCCGCTGAGCGACAAATGTAAATATCGAGCCAGCCATCGGCATTAATATCCACCATCGTCGCGCCCGTGCACCAGCCTTGTTTGTCTGCAATACCCGCTTTAGCTGTAATATCTTCAAACTCAAAATTGCCTTTATTAAGGTACAATCTGTTTTTGACCATATTGCCCGTGAAACAAATATCCACTAAGCCATCATTGTTGATATCACCTATCGCCACACCGCTCCCATTGTAGAAATACTGATAGTTTAAGACATTCAAATCAGCACTTTCTTCTAACAAATTCCGGAATTGAATCCCTGTTTTACTTTCTGAAAGTGGTGTAAAAAGCGTGTCTTTTTTTTCTGAACAACTACTCAATAGTGCCAGTAGGCTTGCAGTAAAAAGTAGGATGTGGATAGAAATTCTCATACGGGTTTTCATTTTTGTTACATAGAAAACGCCTTGTAAATGGTTGACTTACAAGGCGTTGTAGTTGAGGATACAAAATACTTATTTTTATTCTCCATTCATAAAATTGTTGTAATTTTCTATGATTTCATTAACTTTTGAAGTAGGTAATTCAGTAATTGCAGCAATCAAATCAGGGTTTAAACCTTGCTTATGAGATAATATGACAATTTTTTGTTTACTTTTATCAACATTTACTTTATTAACTATCTCAACAGCCTGTTCCCAAGCTTCTTCACGTACTTCTTCACGTACTTCTCTACGATGCACATCATCATAAATTTTTGCTTGAATCAAAAATTTATCATAATCACCTATGTATTGAAAATCTTCTGTTTTCAATTTATCTTTCCGAATGCGTTGAATGACTGCCATGAGTATTTTATTTTTTTCGTATTTTATAAAATCTTTTTTTTCATTGTTTTCATTGCGCGTTTTTTCAGCTAATTCAAACCAATCAAAATATTCGCTGTATTTTTTATTCTTAACTATATTTTTTTGGAAAATATAAATTAGACGATTTTGAGGTAAAAAATCAAGTTTTTTTGAATTGTTATTCAACAAAATTAAGGTTTTTTGACGATAATCTTCTATTTTTTTTAAATCTTTAGAATTCCATAAATCGTCATCTTTTAGAAAATCTACAGTTTGTTCTGGAAATAATGCAAAAGCGATATAATCTTCTGAAAATTTTAAAGTATCATTCGCCATCCAAATTAAAGTAATAAAATACAATTTCTTCTATATCAACGCCTAAAAAGTCTTCTAAAAATTTTTTAGCAATTTTAATATCTGAAAATACTTTTTTAAAAAATCGGTCATAATTTAATGGTGCTAAATACATAGTTGATGTTACTTTGTTATAAAAATTGAGTTTTAAAATTGATTATATTTACTTGAATATCACTTTATACTGAGGGGTCTAACTAAAAAGCGAGGCTGCTACTTTATTGTAACAGCCTCACTTCATTAAACAACAAAAATGTTAATTTTTATCCCACCACAAAGGCGTACTTGCTTTATCTGCTCCTCCTAACAGAGTTGCAGCTGCATCTACAGCCGCTTTATTGGTATTTTTTTCAAAATCTATAAACGGAATACGGCGAAGCACTTGCCCAACCGGTACATCAGCGTTTTCACTGTTTGCTAAAGGATACAATTTAGGCAAACGTGTGCGGCGGTATTCTGCCCAAGCTTCAATACCATCAGGGAAAATCGCCAACCATTTTTGAGTACCGATTTGTTCGCGTTGAGTGGCTTCGGTTGCCCCCCATTTAACAGTAATATTGCTCAAAGCAGGCGATTTCAAGAAATCGTTGGGAGCAACCGGCGTTTTATCACTGGCGATATAAGCAGTAATTTTCGCTGCATCGGTAACACCCCATTGTTTCATGGATGCTTCGATGCCTTTTTCATACATGTCTTTTGCTGTGCCACCCATATTCCAGCCATTCACCGCGCCTTCTGCACGAAGCAAATAGGCTTCGGCAGCGTGCAGAATGTCTTGTGGAGCTGTGCCTTGACGATTCCATGCCGAACCCGCGCCTGTTACCCAACGCGTACCAACATTTGAATTGTTGTTATTGCTGTTAGCAGCATCGCCCAATTGAGCAGGTGTCAAGCCATTTCTCAAGCCTTCATAAGTGCCTGTACCGCTGGCAGGTTGGAAGTAAACGCCTATGCGAGGGTCTTCATAGCCTTTCAAAACGGATTCCATAGAGGCACTCATACGGAACTCATTCCAAACAGAGATACCCGCCAAGCCATTAAAATCGTCGCCATCGTTGGATTTTGCCATGTAAGCATCATCGGCAAATTCTGTCAAAACGCCACTTGCTACAGCTGCTTCTGCCTCAGATTTAGCTTTAGCAGGATTGACTTTTGAAATCCGCAAAGCCAAACGCAAACGCAGACTATTGGCAAATTTTATCCATTTGTTGACATCTCCTTTATAGATTAAATCGAAATTACCATAGGGTTTTTCAGATGTTTTACCTTTCAAAACAGCGACAGCATCATTCAATTTTAAAAAGAAATCATCATAAATTTTGTCTTGCGGGTCGTATGGAACTGTTTTAGCGGCTTCACCAGCCTTGAAATA
This sequence comes from Saprospiraceae bacterium, assembly GCA_043744275.1. Lineage (GTDB taxonomy): Bacteria > Bacteroidota > Bacteroidia > Chitinophagales > Saprospiraceae > JAAFJT01. The sequence continues at coordinate 11,759 of JAYTUY010000027.1, read as the reverse complement.
TGGGATGGGTCCGTAATAATCCGTTACCCGATGAAATGTATAAACCCACATGATTTTAGCTAAAGCATTTTCAGCAGATGCTTTATCGGTTTGGTCGAGCAGTGTTTTCAACTGTGGGACAGCCTCTGTATAAATGGGTCTCCAATGCCATTGCATCCAGTCCATCCGAATAACGTAGCGGTCTGATGGGAAGTAAGTTGCCGAAGTTGCATAATATTGAGAAAACAAATCTGCAAACAAATTTTGCGCAACTTGATACCGCCAAAAGGCATAGGATGAAGCTGATTGAGCCTTTGAAAACAAGTATGGAAATTCTGTTTTTGTCAAAGTTGTCAGCTTGGTTTTATCGGTATTCAATTCTTCAAAATCTTTTGTACAAGAAGAAAAGTACACCATTGAAGCACAAGCCAAAAGAGCGGCTGTGCAAAACGATATGAATTTTATTTTCAAGTTTTTCATGATGATAAACTTTTAATTTTTTGATTAAAAAAATATTTTCAACGCCTTAAAAAAGGCAAAATATGATGCCTATGGCTTCATCAAGCTGAAAGCATGACTGAGGGGTATGTACTGATAACTTTTTATCAATTGTCAAATTTGAAGGCTTAAAAACCCAATTGCAAATTCAAACCGATGGTGCGTGTAGAGGGCAATGAACCATATTCAACACCTTGATAATTACCAGCTCCTAAGTTAATATCAGGGTCAAAATTCATTCTACGATCTGGCAAACCCGGTATATCGAGCGTTGCTTTACCCCGATATAGGAAAGCCAAATTGCGTCCCACCAATGATAGTCTTATATTTTTAATGGTATTGCTATTCAGTTTAAAATTATAACCCAATATCAATTCACGAATACGGACATTGGTGGCATCATAAGTAAAAAACTCGCCAAAGCTGTAACGACCACCTGAAACGGTTGTCCAGAAGGTTTCAGCATTAATGGCTTTTGTATTTTTTTCACCTGTTGCTGTTACGGCATCTAAGGTTAAACCGCCATCACGGAAAGCTGAGGTATATGCCCCTGTGCCATCAAAAGCAAAATTAGCTTCCGAACCCGATACCATAACACCTCCAAAACGACCATCTAATAGGAAACTCAAGGATAGATTGCCATAGCTGAGGGTATTATTAAAGCCCAAAGTAAAGTCTGGATTGAAATTACCAACAGATACTTGAGTGCCGCCACCTGATGTACTGCCAACTGGCTTACCATTGGCATCAACTATATGACGACCTTGAGCATCTTTTTTCCAACCTTCGCCATATAATTCACCATAACGTTCGCCTTCTTTTACAATCGGACCCGCTGTACGACCATATCCTCCTGCTAAGAAGGCTTGCTTGATTTCGGGATGTAAAGACACGACTTTTGAATTATTTTTAGCAAAATTCACTGCCATATCCCAATTTAAGCCTTTGGTTTGACGGATAGGGGCAATATTCATAGTTAACTCAACACCTGAATTTTGAATGTCGCCAGAGTTGATATATTGTCTATCATATCCAGAAGCTGCTGCCAAATTGAGAGATAATAATTGGTTGACAGAATTGGTTTTATAGAAAGTCAAATCAAAACTTAAACGGTTGTGGAACAAACGCCAGTCAATACCTGCTTCAATAGATGTCTGAATTTCAGGTTTAGCATCGGGAATAGGCAAGGTTGCATCGCGCTGAATGAAGCCTCCTGTGCCGCCTTGTCCAAAACTATAAGTTTGTAATAATATGCCCGGTGGCAAATCGCCATTACCCACTCTTGTCCATGAACCTCTAAATTTCATATAAGAAACCCAATCAGGCATTTTAGTCATATCAGACACGACCAAACCTAAACCTACTGAGGGGTAGAAATAAGAATTGGTTGCTTTTGGTAAGCGAGATGACCAGTCATTACGTCCTTGAAAATCCAAGTATAAGAAGTCTTTATAGCTTAAAGAAGCAGTGGCATAAACAGATTGAATCTCCCGTTTGAAATCATAAGTAGCCGTTGAGCGGGAACGGGCAAAACTCAAATCAAATTTATTAGGTACGAGCAAGCCATTTGCCAAAGCAAAAGTTTGGGCTGATTCAGCTCTTGAAACAGCCGTTCCGACAGTATAATTCAAGCCAATATCTTCTGTCAATTTATTATTACCATTTAAAAAAGCTTCTAAGTTTTGCTCTTTTACATCAAAATAACCTTCTTGATAAGAGCCGCCTGATTGTGCAAACAGAAGGGTTTTATCATAAAATTTACGAGTCACTTTATCATTGTATTTGTCTATGCTCGCACGACCGACGAGATTGAGCCAATCTGTAATAGCGAATTTAGCTGAAAAAAGAGAGATAATTCGGTTTCTTTTTTCATCATTCAAAACACGATTCAAAGTCCAATAAGGATTCATGTAGATAGAAGACGTTGCCCAAGACTTCGGATTGCCATCTTTATCCTCAAATTCTTTAGCACTTTCGAGACTCACACTGCGGGGTATTTTGTACAAGTTTTGAACAATACCGCTTTCCTCCCCTACTTTTATCTTATTATTTATATTCTGAGTAATGTAAGAGATTTTTGCATCCGTTGAAAAACGCTTTGAAAACTGATTATTAACCCTCAATGTGAAGGTATTTCTACCCAAATCGTTGTTTGAAATAATCCCTTGCGACTTATTATTGGTGTAAGAAAAATAGGTCGCCATTTTGTCTGTACCGCCTGTGATACCGATAGAATTGTTCAAAGAAATAGCGTTACGGAAAAAGCCTTTGATATTGTCAGGATACGTTGTGGCTTTTGCACCCCAGCTACCATTGGAGGTCGTATTGGAAACACCACCGTTGCCTTGTCCATACGTATTTTGTAAGTCTGGTAAAATCATAGGCGATTCAGTGACAATACCCGAATTAATATCGACGCTTATTTTGCCAGCCTTTCCTTTTTTAGTCGTAATGAGTACAACGCCATTCCCTGCACGGCTACCATACAAAACAGATGCTGCTGCACCTTTGAGAATAGTCATTGATTCAATATCATCAGGATTAATATTGGCAGCTCCATCAGAACCTTGATAGCCACCAAAGTCGTTGCCAACACTTCCAGCAGGAATGCTGTTGTCAATTGGCACACCGTCAATAACAAATAATGCGTTGTTGTTCCCTTGAATTGAGCGATTTCCACGCATGACGATACGCGTAGCACTGCCCGGTCCACCTGCTGCTTGCGTAACAACAATGCCCGCTGCTTTGCCCGATAAGGTGTTCACAAAATTGGCATCTCGCACTTGATTGACTTGGCTGCCTTCAATTTTTTGAGCCGCGTAAGTCAATGTTTTTTGAGAGCGTTCAATACCCAAAGCCGTCACAATTAGTTCACTGAGGACTGCTCCTTCAGCCATCGACATATTGATAATGCTTTGATTCCCGACGGCAATCTCTTGGGTTTCATAACCGACCATTGAAACTTGAAGAGTGGCGTTCGGCTTCACTGAGAGGCTAAAATTACCGTCGAGGTCACTCACAACACCATTGGATGTGCCTTTTTCGACGATGCTTGCCCCTACAAGTGCTTCACCATTGGGAGCGGATATTTTACCCGACACCTTCGATTGCGCCAAAGTAAAAGTGACCATCCCCAACAGGAGTAAAAATGTCATACTAAGTTTTTTCATTTTGTTAGAATTTTTTGATTTGATAAGTTAATGAAAGAATTTTAAATGAAATTAAAAATTGATAAATTTGAATAAAGACATTCAAGTGCCCAAGCACTCAATGGTATGCTGATTTTGGTAAGAATTGAAGAAGATTTTTTCCAAGCAAAAGCGCTTGTCAGACGTGTAACTCTAAAAAGTGAGCTAAAGCGTATAGGTTTCTCTAATAATTTGAGGAAAGGCAACGGTTGCATGATTTGGCTAAATTAGGTTGAAATTAAAAATATTAAATTTGTAGATATATTTTGTTATCAATACAATATTTTACATTTCTGTCAAAATACCCACAATTATAACGATTTTAAATTCAATACAAACTTTTTATTGCACTTTTTTTTTGGTTTAACATTTCTTTTCTTTAATTATAGCATTTATACTGAGGGGGTAGTAAAATCCAGATTCTACTACAAACTCCTCACCTTAGACATCCCTCCATCCACATTCAAAACCTGCCCCGTCATCCAAGCCGAATTATCCGTCAAAAGAAAATGAACGGCATGGGCAATGTCTTCGGGCTGACCAATGCGTTTCAGTGGATGGCGTTTATTGCTCGCCTCCATTTTTTCAGGCGCATTCAAAAGCTTGTCAGCCAAAGGTGTTTGGGTCAATGAAGGCGCAACGGCATTCACTCGAATATTGGGTGCTAATTCAGCAGCTAAGGCAATTGTCAAACCTTCAATTGCCGCTTTCGCCATGCTGATTGATGCATGATAAGGCATTCCTTGCGAAGCCGCCACTGTACTCATGAGCACAATCGAAGCCGATGGCGCATTTTTTAAATTGGATAAATACTTCTGAATGACATTCACTGCCCCCAGAGCATTGATGCGATAATCATTCAAAAAATCGTCTTCGCTGATGCGATTGAAAGGTTTTAGATTGATAGTGCCTGAAAAATAGACCAGTCCATCCAGCGGTTCGGCTATATCGGGCAGGCTGTTTTTACTGTAATCAGCCACTTGATGATGTGTAGAATATGCGCTCGAAATAGCGGATTGCATACTCAATCCAATAATATTATCATCTGCCATCAATGCCACAACGGCTTGGGCAATGGCACTCGAAGCCCCTGCGAATAAGTAGGTTTTGCTCATAAAAAATTATCTTTTCGACATTTTATTCATTGAAATCGTCCTTTGTTGCGTGCATTTGAAGCGTTTGACGGCTTCATTGTCGCGGAGTTTTTGGTGCTTGGTGGCTTTGCCGTGCATCCGTTTGCGCCACATGAGGTAACTGCTGCGCTTCATGTGGGTGCGCATGAGGTCAATCACATCTTTTTCTTTTAAGCCAAATTGAATGTCAATGGCTTCAAACGGCGTGCGGTCTTCCCAAGCCATTTCGATGATGCGGTCTATTTCTATTGGTGAGAGCATAAATTTTATCAAAGTTGAGATAAATTAGATGCCAATTGAAACAAGAATAAGGTGAGAGTGTTCATTTTTCTATTTTTTGAAATAAAACAAATTTAAATTAGGCTTTTATATTAAAAACAAGATACTATATTTTAAATTGGCATATATTTTGAGATATAAAATTGTGGCAATATAAAATCGTGCCAATCATTATTTTTTCTCATGTTCGTAAAAATCAACTCCCTTAGTCATGTCAGCACAAATTCGTACTAAATCTCAAATTCAAAAAGCAGAGGATTTACCAAACATCCTCACTACTCAATCCCAATGGACGTCCATCAAAGAATGTGAACGATCCGTTTTCCTTTCACTCGATATTGCTCTCGTAGCAGAACGCCGCGTCACGCTTTTAGACGCTATGGCAACTCAAGTGAATACTATTATATCCGATGCCCTCAATAAAGGCATTTTAGTTAGAAATGACGATGGGACAGTTGTTATTCCATCGGGCAGACTTGTGGCGTAAGATATTAGTGAAATAAGAAAAAAAATAGCCCTCTCAGCGTGAAAATACTGAGGGGGCTATTTTTTAACGATTATTCTCCTTAAACCAATCAATAATCTGAGGATACAAATCCGCTACCAGTTTGCCTTGAGGGCGTTTGGTATAAATATCAATCAAGAAGCGATTGAACTCTTTGAATTTTATAAATCCTCGATAATTGACCATATTTTTTTCAACATTGCTGAACAATGTCTCCCAATCTTCTTTGGGTGCAAAATCCACAAATCGCAGCGAAACCAACGCCCAATTCATATATTCTTCTACACAACTGAGGGGGTTGCCGTAGCTCTCTGCTGGCTTATTTTTTTCAGCAAAAACGGACATTTTGAAAGGAATGCCATTGAATAAATTGGTATTGGCTTCATTTTCAAATTCAGGATTTTCAAAAAGATGGTTGAGCTCAGTAAAAACAATATTGCCTCTGTTGATATTGAAGCCTTTTTCAGACACCTTAGATTTTTTCGAATTGTACCAAAAATCTGGAAAATTGACATGCGGTTGTCCTTCTTTAAAACCCTTGCTTTCAAACGATGTAGTAGATTGATTGCCATTGACTAAGGGTGAAAAGATAATTTTGAAACAATTATATCGAGTAGCTGGGAATTGCTGATTGAGCCATTTTTGCATATCAGGCACACCCAACGAGTCGCGATATGCCCGAATCATTGAGTTATAAAAAGGCTCATTTTGCTTGTAAAACTTTAAAAAATTAGACTTTTTCGCAAAATCTTGAATCAGCGGAATGTATGTCTCAATGGTATTGGTGCCGCCCCAACCAATTCGATGATACTCCTTTTTTCTCACCAATTGACCTTTAGCATCAAACTCAAAAGAATAGCCATCCATTTTAACATCAAAGTATTTATTTTCCTTCAAAAGTGAATCCATCAAACCCACGACCCGATGATTTTTAAAAGGGCTAAATGCTTTCTGAACTTTTGTATAATAAAGCATTTCATGTTCAATCAAATTAGAATCGCGGATGCCAGTAGGCGTGATAGCCATGATAATATTGACCAATTCATAGAGCTTAGGCACATCAATAATGGTCTTACCGTTGTTCGCTTTTTGATACCCCTCAGTAAAATTGCCTTTTGGATAGCCGACTTTAAGAGTTGACCACACCGTATCTTTTTCATTCAAAATCACAATAAATGGTATCGTTTGCCCTTGCCGAACAGAATAACCGATGGAATCTATATCCGTAATCACCGACATAAAAGTCAGTGAATCAACCGTATCTTCAATATTCATATTATCGGGGTCACTTTGACTATTTTTCTTCATTTCCCAAGCATCGGGGTAATATAATTTGCCCATCCGAAGAGAGGCAATATTGGATTTCGCTTTCAACACAATCATTTTCTGTTGACCCCACCCTATTTGGATACTGACCATTGTCAACATAAAAAGGCTCAACAACTTCAAGCATTTTCTCATAGCGATTTTGTTTTTTTAAGTTAAAGTAACGGAATTATCTATTGATTGGAACAATGCGATATTTTACAATAATTTATAAAAAATAAAATTTATAACTCATTGATTATAAACCAATAAGGTTTTAAAAACCTACAGCATATATTTAACTATGTTCTTACGGAATCATAAAGAGTCCAGAGGACTCTCACGTTTGTAGAGTAATAAACGAACCTCACTTTTTATGAGTCCGGAGGACTCGCACGTTTGTTGTAAAGCCTATAAACGTGTGAGTCCTCCGGACTCAAAGTCCATTTTTAGATTACTTTCTACAAACGTGTGAGTCCTCTGGACTCATTTTAAGGATTTTGCAGGAAATTCTAACTCATTTCGTAAGTTCAAGTAAAAAAAATCCTATTAAATCCTACAAAAATTCCAACAATCCTGATTCAAACAACCAACCTCTACCGCAGCAATCCCGCCGCCTTATTAATCTCCCCAATATAAGTTTGAATCGTTTTAGCCACGATTTCGATATGTTCCTGCGCTTCTTTCCAATGTTTTTCTTCTATGCCTTCACGAATGCCTGGCAATGTTTTCACGCCATAGCCTGTATAATAACCGGGCGCATAAATTTGATGTTTATACCATTCCCTTCTCGGCAAACCTTTCTGTTGCAAGAGACTGCGTTCAGCTTTGTAGAGAATTTTATTGAGCTGACTTTGCTTATCGGCTGGCAACTGAGTGGATTTTTCGTAAAGTTTTTGGAAATCTTCAGCGGCTGTTTTTAATTCCATCAAGGCATTATCTAAGCTGCTAAAGTTCAAAAACGGTACTATTTCCTTTGCAACAGGCAATTTATAGCCTTTCGCAGGGTCTTTAGCGACATCATACAATTTCTCTTTGATGAGTTTATTTTCCATATCTGTATCTGACCGCGCATTGTCCAGAAGAATTTTCACATCAGTAGCATAATCATTCACCGTTTTGTAGAATGTATTAAAATCAATGGGAATCACATCTGCATCCGCTAACCTGAGTACGATGCGCCCCGCAGTTTTCGATAGAGTGATACCATATTTATGCCCTGGGTCTTTGAAGCGAGTATATAAATCGTAAGAATCGTAAATAGAATGATATTGCCCATCATTGTCTTCACCGCCAAACCCTAAATTCATAGACGCAATGCCGAGATATTGAAAGAACGGCGAATAATCCGACCCTGCGCCCAAAGCACCAAGTTTAAGATATTTATTGCCAAACAATTTAGCGCGATTGGTTTTATCGGCATCCGTAACCATTTTCGCATATCGACGGTCTTTGATGCTGATGCCCGTTTGAGGGTCTATCACATCGCTGGCTATTTCATTAAAAAACGTTTCCAAAGTATGCGAACCACTTGCGCCAATGAAGCCACGCCCGTTGCCATCTGAATTAATATATGCCACTGCTTTTTGTTTCAATTCTTCTTGATGGTCTTCTACCCACTCAGTAGAACCCAATAAACTCGGCTCTTCACCATCCCAAGCGCAATACACGAGCGTCCGCTTAGGTTTGAAGCCTTTTTTTACCAATTCACCAATGACCCGCGCCTCTTCCAACTCAGCCACCAAACCGCTCACAGGGTCTTCTGCCCCATTCACCCAAGCATCGTGGTGATTGCCTCTAATGACCCATTCATCAGGAAATTCACTGCCTGGCATTTTAGCGATGACATTGTAAAGCGGCTTAATATCCCAATTAAAAGCCAACTGCAAATGCACTTTTTCTTGACTCGGTCCCACATGATACGTCATAGGCAAACCGCCCCGCCAATTCGACGGCACAACTGGACCTCCCAACGCTTTCAAAAGCGGCATAGCATCTTCATAAGAAATGGGTAAAACAGGGATTTTCATAATAGTAATGGCATCTTTTCTATCCAAACGCTTGGCATTGGCAGTTGCGCCGATAAATGGCGTCAATGGATCGCCAGGTGCAACAGGCATATCCATGACTGAACCACGTTGTACGCCATCTTGCGGACGAAACGGACCGGTCGGATAGGTATCGCCTTGCGTATAACCGTCATCTTCGGGATCGGAATAAATAATGCAGCCGATGGCACCGTGTTCTGCTGCTACTTTGGGTTTAATGCCGCGCCACGAACCGCCATATTTAGCAATCACAATCTTACCTTTTACGTCAATACCCATTTTATCCAACTCTTCATAGTCCGCTGGAATCCCACGATTGACAAATACCAATTCAGCGGTGACATCGCCATCGGCTGAGTAGGCATTGTACGTGGGCAACTGTTCGGATTTCTGTCCGCTGGTTTTATCTTCTTTCAAAGTGGCTTCTTCCAACTTGGCTTTGTAGGGTTTTGACCCCAATAATTCCAAGACTCGCGTCTTAGGCGTTGGGAACAACACATTATATGAAGCCAATTCTGCTTGAAAGCCCCAACTTTTGAACAAATTGAGCATATATTCCGCATTTAATTTGTCTTGAGGCGAGCCGACATGGTGCGGATGCGATGTGATAAACTGCATCCAAGTATCCAAGTTCTGAGGATTCAGTTGAGCATCAAATTGTTTTTCCCAATCCACTTGTTTAGCAGCATTGGCAGGTGAAAAACCCATAATTTTTTGTTGGGCTATGCTTTTATTGAAAGCCAGCAAGGCGAGTAAGGTGAAGAACAGGATTCGTTTGGTCATTTTATTGATTTTAATTTAGGAAGTTTAAATGTGAAAATACAGACTCTTTCATCACTGCCCAATTATATACCTTCATTTTTTTGTTTTTATTTCGACAATTTTGTTTTTTCTCTTGTTCAAAAACATAGACCCCCTCAGTATTTATTTGAATTAGGATTGGCAGGATGAAAAAAGATGTTTAAGGATTCGCAAGCGGTACTTACTCAATCCTTAAACATTTTTTAAATCTTACACATCAGAATTCAAATCTATAATCCTTAAACATCTTTTAAATCCCACTAATCCTAATTCAAATTACCAATCCTTAAACATCTTTTAAATCCCACACATCCTAATTCAAATTATCAATCCTAATTTAAGATAAAATACTGAGGGGGTTATTTTTTTTTAAATGACTATCATTTTTTCTTTTTGTAGAAAATAATAACCCCCTCAGTATTGGGATGCTGAAGGGGTCGGTTTTAGGATATGAAGGATTAAAATTTCGGCATTTTTTTTAAGAGGATGCCTTCAGCAAATCCAATATTTGCATTATTTATTCAATTATTAATTTTTCAGTAAAGGTTTCATCGTCCAATAAAATATGGGCTAAATAAATGCCTTTGGTCGTAATACTTTTTATTGAAACGCTATGCGTCATACTTTCAGGATTTAATTTATCAGATACAATAAGCCTGCCCTGCAAATCGTAAATCTTGATAGAACCGCTTGAGAATTTGTTTTCAAACTCGAAGTTCACTTCATCGCTTGCAGGATTGGGGTACATTGCGACAGAATTGGTTTTATCTACAATAAATTCATTCTTTGAATTATAATCAAAACTTAAAGTATTCAATATCAATTGTTGAATTGGAGGACAAGAGGCGGCAATTCCACACTTACCTATTTTGTAATTCTTTTTTAAAAGTGCTGTGGCATTACCTAAAGATGCAGCACATTCATTATTATTAGATGGACTACATACTTGAATACCTTTACCATTACCTCCACATCTAACATTTTCAACCTGTACAACAACTGATGCATTTGCACTACAATTAGCCCCAGCTGTTACTGTAACTGAATATTGGACATATTGTATTTGAGGAGTTGTATTATTTGGAGTAACTGATATCGAACTTGATGTTGCATTATTGCTCCATTTATATGTAGGTGTCATAGAATTTGGAACACCTGACACACTTGAAATAAGTGTGATAGACGCTAAAGGGGGTAACCTGAATAAACAATTGGACAATAATTGGGAATAATTGATACACTTAACGTACATCCACAATTTTCATCTGTCGAACCATTACAATTATCATCAATTCCGTTTCTACATATTTCTGTCGCGCCTGGATGTATGTCTTTATTCATATCGTCGCAATCTGTTTTATTAGCCACATAGCCTTGTGGAGCAGTGCAAGCTTGAACGGATACTTTGGAGTTGCCGTAGCTATCACCATCAGCATCTTTGTAGAAAGTATTACAAACACCTCTTGTAATTTGATTAAAATTTTGATCGTAAATAATCAAGCCTGCTACAATGTTTGGAATACAACATATTGCATCATCTATAGTTAATGTTGCTAAAGTTGATGGAAGTGTAGGAAGATTTTTAATTTGATTAAGAGAACAAGATAAATAATTAAGTCCGTTGGGTAAGGCAGGAAGAGATTGCAATAAATTACTATTACAATACAACCTTTGTAACCCCGATGGCAGACTTGGCAGAAATGTAAGGCTATTTGCTTGACAATTTAGAAAAGTTAAACTTGCAGGTAATTGAGGAAGCTCAGCCAAATTAGTGAAATTACAATCTAAAGTTTGTAAATTATTTGGTAGTGGTGGTAATATGTTAAGAGGATTTCCGCCACACAATAGAATCTCTAAAGATGATGGTAAAACATTAGGTAAATCACTTATTGAATTATTGTTACAAAATAATTCTGTTAAATTATTAGCTTGACTTTGTTAAATTAGGAATAAATTAAATATTGGTAATTCAAGATGAATTTAATTTATGTTTAGATTGAGTTGCTTTAGCCCTTTTAAATAA
>JAYTUY010000026.1:0-8544 GCA_043744275.1 Saprospiraceae bacterium | reverse complement strand
TTCTCTTTCAAACCATTTTTATACAGCTTAAATATCCTCAATAAACCCACAACAAATTGTGTTAAAAACCACAATGCACCTAAAATATAGAGACCCCTCAGTATCAGCCACAAATTCCATGAGGTTTCAATTACAGGCATTTGAGTTTCAATATTCTCTTGAAAAATAGAAATGCTTTGGGCTATGGGCTGCGCTATTTGCATAATTGGCAGCGTCGAAACATCTTCCATTTGGCTCAATCTTTCTGTAAAAAAAGGTATCGCCAAACCACATAACAAACTGATAATCAAATAGATACGATTGAGACGAAAGAATGTCTCGCGGCTCAAAAGCACATAGTACAGCCCATAAAACATGAGCCAACAGAGATTGACTTGGAGGAAGTAGGTCATTTTTTTAAGTGCTTAGTTTTGAGTGTGTGGTGTTTAGCTTATTAAGTTCAGAATATCAAATTCCAAACACTCAAAACTAAAAACTACACACTCAAAAGATTATGAATCCAATTTATCCAACAGTTTTTTCAATTCATCCGCGCTCGTTTTTTCATCTTTTACTAAGAAAGAAACAAGATTGTGCGCCGAACCTTCAAAATAATCGCTCACCAATTTTGACAATGAGCGTTTGCCATAATCCTCTTTGGAGACGATGGGGAAATACTCGTAGGTCTTTCCAAAAGCCTTGTAATCTAAAAATCGGCGGTCTTTTTCAAGTATTTGCACGACGGTAGCTATTGAGCTATGCGGCGGGCGTTTGCCTTCGGTGCGTTCTATCACGTCTAAAATGTCGCTCACCGTGCAGCGTTCCAACTGCCAAATGATTTGCATGATTTCTTCCTCTTTTTTCGTCAATTTCTCCATATCAATCTTTATTTATTTTATTTCAAATTCTTTAATAAAATACTCCCAATTGCCCGTGTCTCTAATGACCGCGATATATTTTTCAGGCTTCAAAAAGAGCTTAAAAATGCCAATTCTACTGAGGGGTATGTTCATGACTGGAATCGCCCCTTCCACCTCTTTTTCATATTCTTTTCTCAAAAAAATCTTCAAAAGTTTATCTTTAAAATGGTCTTTATCAACGTCTAAATCATAAAATGTCGTCGTCGAATTGCCCATCCAATTGGGATAATCATGAGGATATTCAGTTCTTGGAAAGAAAACTTGAATATCCACAACGTCTTTAAAATTAGGTGTTTTGAAGAGTGAATCTTTTGTTTTGACAATAAAAGGCGTCTTAAATGCCCATTTTTTTAAAGCCGCCCGATAATATCCCGATTCATATTCCTCTTTTGAATGCTCGCGCAAACCGGTTGTTTCAATCGTGAGAGGGTCAATATTTGTTAATTTTTTAAAATAATATGCCATACGTGGCTTGTCTGATCCAACTGGTTTTTCATGTATGTGCGCATGACCTGCCCATACAAGGACTTTTGCAGTCGGGTCATTTTTCAAAATTTCAGCAATATTAGCTGCTTGATTTTCCTCTCGTTGGTCTGAATAATCATCGTGACCGAGTAGGGTAAAACCTATACGCTTTGCTTCTCTTAATGCTTGACTAAAAGTTGATTCAAGATTATAAAACCCACTCTGAAGGCGTAGAGGATAACCCCTTTCATTGATACTATCTGTTTTTCTTAAATCTTCTAAAGTCAAATATCGAAAACCTTTATCATAGCACCCCCTCAGTATATCACGTAAAAAAGCTCGATGTTGACCACAATTGTGCGCTTCATTAATCATCACAACTTGTTGATTGTCAATGTTTTGCAAAATATATTCAGCCGCATCCACTGCTTCGCTGTTCATGAAAACTGAATCTGAAACCGCTGGTGGTTTTCCGCCAAATGCTTTGTCCATATATTCTAACGACTTTTTATGGTCGCCTAAAAATGAAAAATAGGTCATCAAAGCTTGGTAATACATATTTTTTTGAGGCTCAGTACCTTTCTTTTCAACTGTATTTTCATAATCCAAAAGAGCCTCCACTGCGCCCAAATAACCATATTCTTTGAAGGCATCATGCGCTATTTTGAAAGGGTTATCGGGCACTATTTCCTTCAAACGAAACTTGGCGGAATCATTCAAACTGAAAAGTTCAAGATGATGATTTTGTTCATCTATCTTTTCCCAATCCAATTTGGTGTTTTTGACGGTTCGTTCAATATCAGCAATCCAAATCAATCGCAGTATTAATTTTGAATTAAAAGGCACATGAAATTCGTGAAATTTATAAAGCCTATTATTCGATAAAATCTTGTAAGTCAATACGTTATAAGCACGTGGCTGAATAAAATCTGACCCTCGATAATTAGCATCTTTCAACGCTCCTGTATTCAATAAATAGCCCGTTGAGGTTTCATAAGGTTGAAATTGAAGGCTGTCTTTTGAAACGAATGTTAATAATTTTGCTACAATTTGTTTTGAAAAATCTTGCAATTCACCTTTATTTGAATACAAAACTGCCATAATATCTTCATCCGACATAGAGCTACGATGCGCTTGAAAAAGTATTTCCGAAGGTCTTTTGACGGTCTGTTTTAAGTGCTTTTGAAACACTTCTGGAATGGTCGTTTTTTTTAAATTCAGCGTATCAGTCTGTCTATTTTTTTTACTGATGACATCAAAATAGGAGATTGAAAAGTCCAGTTTGTCATTCACATAAAGATGCCGATTGCGATTGTCCACCAGCCTATCCGCATAAATTTGCTTCTTGGATGAACAACCGATTAATACTAAAAAACCAACTGATAATACCGTTTTAAAAAGCTCCATAAACCCTTCTTTTATTTTATAACGTAAAATTACGTTACGCATTTTACATTTGCAACTTTTATTTTAGTTTTTTAACGTAAAAATGCGTTGAAAATTTATTTTAATTAAAAAATTGATTATTTTAAATGTATAAAGTGCTGAAAATATAGATTTTATGTTAAAATACTGAGGGGTATCCGCCATAAAAAAAGCAACTGTCAAATGACAATTGCTTTTTAAAACGGCGCATTGATACGCCAATATTTGAAGTCTTTTACTTCAAATCAAACTTAACGGGCAAGGTATAACCCACATTCACTTTCTTACCTGCTGATTCGCCCGCTTCCCATTTAGGCATTGTTTGCACCACTCGGATGGCTTCTGTTTCGAGTGATTTATCAGACGGTTTGTCTGTAGGGGTGATGGTTACTTTTTTTGTTTTATCGTCTATTTTCACTATTTCATACTTCGTTTTTTTGATTTCGATATTTGAAATAGTACCATCTTCATTCACAATAAAACCGACATACATAATGCCCTGCAATTGTGCCTTGCGCGCTTTTTCAGGGTATTTGATGCTCTTCTGCAAATACGCCACCATTGCTTTATTGCCGCCTGGGAATGCTGGATTTTTATCCAATTTTGCTTGTCCTTGAGCAAAAGGCGTTAGAAATAGCATTAAAACGAAAGAAAAAACGGCTGTCTTGAAATTCTGAGTCATGAGATTTGATTTTAATTTATTATTGAAAAACGAATTTTAATAGTCTAATATCTAATGTCTAAAAGTCTATAATCTAAATTACCATTGCTTGGCATGATGCGGATAGCGGATGACATATTGCTCTTTAATCATTCGAGTCATGACTTCGCGCAATTCATCAATATTTTCACGCTCAACGGCGGAGATAAATACACACTCAGTATTGTATTTATTTTTGATATTTTCTTCAAATTCCCTTTCAATTTCCTGTTTTGTCTGGGCATCTAAAAGTTCATCATGGTATTTAGTGCGATATAAATCCATTTTATTGAAAACCATCAACGTGGGTTTGTCATCTACTCCAAGTTCTTTCAATGTACTCTGCACAGTGGAAATATGGTCTTCATATTGCGGATGCGAGAGGTCAACGACGTGCATCAAAATATCACTTTCACGGGTTTCGTCGAGCGTAGATTTAAAACTTTCAATCAAATGATGCGGCAATTTGCGAATAAACCCGACCGTATCGCTCAAAAGAAACGGCATGGCATCAATCACGACCTTGCGAACAGTCGTATCGAGCGTTGCAAACAACTTATCCTCAGCAAATATATCGGATTTGGACAGTAGATTCATCAGCGTTGATTTGCCGACGTTGGTATAGCCGACGAGTGCCACGCGAATCATCGCGCCACGTTGCTTACGCTGTGTTTGGCTTTGACGGTCAATGGTTTCGAGGTCTTTTTTGAGGGCTGAAATTTTATCGCGGACAATACGGCGGTCTGTTTCAATCTCTTTTTCACCCGGTCCGCGCATACCAATACCCCCACGCTGGCGTTCCAAATGCGACCACAAACCCCTCAGTCTGGGCAATAAATATTGCAATTGAGCGAGTTCAACTTGGGTGCGGGCTTGGGCTGTTTGAGCGCGTCCTGCAAAAATATCCAATATCAAACTCGACCTATCCAACACTTTTACCTTGAAATTTTCCTCCAAAATGCCTTGCTGCTTAGGTGAAAGGTCGTCATCAAAAATGACGATAGAAATATCTTCGCGCGATTCGATGTACTTGGCTATTTCTTCCATTTTACCTTTTCCGACAAAATGGCGAGTGTCCAAATGGGGCAGTCGCTGAACGAAACGGCGCACGGTCTCCGCACCTGCTGTGAGGGCGAGGAACTCCAACTCGTCTAAATATTCGGTGATTTGTTCTTCATTATTCGTCGGCAAATGCACCGATACAAGCACTGCTTTTTCGATTTCTTTAGCAATTCCTTTACCGCGTTCGTCTCTCCCGACCTGAAATTTTAATGATTTATCTTCCAAAATTATTGTTTTTTAAAAAAATTTGAAAATAGACTTTAGATGTGAGTCTAAAGTAGGCATATCTAATGTCTAAAAGTCTAACGTCTAATATCTTTCTTAGGCACTGGGTCAATGTGTTGATGCTTTGACCAGGGATGACACCGTCCGATTCGTTTCAGCCCCATCCATGACCCCCTCAGTATTCCCCACTCCATGATGGCATCAATCATATATTGAGAACAAGTCGGATTATATCGGCATTTATTGGCGCCGAGAAATGGCGAGATAAAGAAACGGTAGAACCGAATGGGTAAAATTACAATATTCTTCAAAAGTTGATTCATCTATTCTGTAGATTGTAGATGTTTGGACGTTAGATATTTAGACCGCCTAAGGTCTAAATATCTAAAATCTAATATCTAATCAAAATTGAGCGGTATCGCTCGTTTTATTTTTATCGAATAAAAAGTAGCCTTGTTTTTTAGAAGGCACATTGATTTGGACGATGTTTTTTTGATCGCTGAAAACCTCGGTCAAAACCTTATTTTCTACAAAAATGTTCTTCAACTCTTTGATATTTTTCACTTCCAAGTAAACCCATAAGGCTTGTTTATCAGTAGCGGGTTCTTTTCCGAGCATTTGATAAGCGGCATCTTTATTATTCACTTTCAACAAAAAATGACTTTGTAAATATTTGAAAATCAAATCATTAGATTCTTTTTTCTCTTTATCTGTTCCGATAGCCAAACCTTTTTGTCCTTGTTTTTCAAAACCTCTTTCAAGGTCGTCGATAAAAATGTGCATCGTGATTTGCACTGATTTTTCTTTTGGATTAAAAACCATATCAGTTTTTGAAATGTGGAAAGCGTGGAATTCTGTATTCTCTGTATGCCACAATAAGCCTACCAATAATAAAAGCATTTTCATGTTGAACAATATTTATTTTATGAGTAAAGTTACAGCAATTCCAAACGCTGCGCCTGATATAAATTGCGTCCATGAGCGTTGGGATACCTTAAAAACATTAAAAGCTAAAAACGAAGCCGCTAAAATAACCGCTACAATAGTCAATTGACCTGCTTCAATACCGACATTAAACGCAAAAAGCGGCTGAATAATATCCGCTTCGTTGCCTAATAATTCCCGAAAATAATTAGAAAAACCCAAGCCATGAATCAAGCCAAAGAAGACAGCAAACAAGTAGTTAATATTGACGCTTTTTGAAAAAACTTTTGTAACATCTACATTATCAGGCTTTAATACATTGTAAATAGCGGTAATGCAAATGGTAATTGGAATCAGTATTTCGACGAGCTGATACTGAGGGGTCACTAATTTCAAGGCGGCTAAAGCTAATGTGATGCTGTGACCAATCGTGAAAGCCGTGACTAAAACAGCTACGCGCCGCCACTCCACCAAACGATAAATAGCACAAAGGGCGACAATGAATGTGATATGGTCATAAGCTTGAGGGTCAGCAATATGGTGTAAACCCAAGGAAAAGAAGGTAGAAAATTGAGATTCCATTTTTTTTCAAATTGAAAATTGAGAGTTGAAAATTGAAAATTACACATCTTTATTATTGCAAAATACAAAGACATTTGACTTAATCACTTACGATGTCTATATTAATGTGGATTTTATTTTACCGAATCCTATTTCAAAACTACCTTTGCGTCAAAATAATGAATCATGAAAATGACAACTATTGCCATCGGCTGCGATCATGCGGGATTTCCTTTCAAACAACCCATCATCAAGCATTTGAGAGAACACGGTTATGATGTTTTGGATTTTGGAACGGATAGCCCTGCCTCGGTGGACTATCCAGATTTCGTTCACCCGACTGCTAAAGCGGTTGAAACGGGCACAGCAGCGGCAGGTGTTTTGATCTGTGGCAGTGGCAATGGCGTAGCAATTACAGCCAATAAGCATCAACATATCCGTTGTGCATTGTGTTGGCAGGAAGATATTGCTTCGCTCGCACGCCAGCACAATGATGCAAATATGATTGCCATTCCTGCTCGATTTGTAGATTTAGAAGTTGCTTTTAAAATGGTGGACATTTTTTTAACAACAGAATTTGAAGGCGGAAGACATGCCGATAGAGTGAATAAAATAGCTTGCATGTAGTATTAGATTTTAGAACGTTAGATTTTAGATAATAAATTTATCACTTGGGGAGACATTAGATTTAAATAAGTTATTGTCTGTATCTGAATCACGGTATTTTTATCAAAACGCTGTTTTTTATTGTCAAAATACTGTTTTTGGCACTTTTATTACTCTTATGTCATTGATTTTTTAAATTGAAATAACATCATTCTTAAAACTTATATTTTTCCAGAAGGGATGCCCTTGGCATAACACCCCCTCAGTAAACAACCATTTTATTCCTATGAACAAACCGTATTTACTACTCGTCGCAGCCCTATTTTCAGGTTTGCTGAATCGCTCTTTCGCTCAGCACATTCCAGACGCTCAATTTGCCAATGCGATTAGAACAGCCTGCCCCACTTGCATTGATGGCAGTGATAATCTCACAGCAGGCGCCACAACTCTTACTGATCTTAATGTCAATATGAAAGGAATCAATGATTTGACAGGGATTGGTGGCTTTACAAGTTTGGATAAATTGTACTGCGAATCTAACAATTTGACAGTTATACCAACGCTTCCTGCAACGCTCACGCAGCTTTTTTGCCAAAATAATATGATAGGATCACTCCCTACTTTGCCAAGTGGTTTGCTGATTTTGAGCTTGAAAAGTAATAATCTGTATTCATTGCCAAGCCCACTTCCAAGCAATTTGAATAGAATCAATATCAATCAGAATCATATTAGCTCGCTTCCGACTTTGCCTTCTACATTAGAATCACTGAGTGCATATAGCAATAATTTGACTTCACTACCAAGCCCTTTACCGAGTTCGTTAAAGATTTTAGGTGTGAATACCAATCAATTGACGAGTATTCCAGAACTCTCGCCCATATTGACATTTTTAGATTGTGCAAATAATAGCTCATTGATGTGCTTACCTTTTTTGCCCAATTCATTGACTTCTTTGGATGCATCGCTTACGAATATTACGTGCATTATGAATAAACCATCAGGGTTGACGACCAGTTTGCCAATTTGTAATGGCAGCAATGGTTGCCCCGTTTTGCCAATAGAATTGGCTGATTTTCAAGTGATTACGCATAAAGATAATATTGAAATTAAATGGTCAACGGCTTATGAATCTAATATTTTAGATTTTAAGGTTGAGCGCAGCGATGATGCTATTAAATTTTACCCCCTCAGTATTCAAGCACCTAAAGGCAATGATTTCAGCAAAACGGCTTATAATTTTATAGACAATAATCCATTGAATGGTGTGCATTATTATCGTTTGAAAATAGAGGAAAAAGATGGCACGCTATCATATTCTAAAACGATGAGCGCACGTTGGGGTAGTAAAAAAACATTATCAGTTTACCCTAATCCATTCAATCAAGCGTTGACGATTGATATAGCTGATGCTCAAACAGAAACGGCGCATTTTGAAATAATGGATATGACAGGGCGCATTCACATTTCTGAATCTTTTAAAAATAATGATAAAATCTCTACTGAAAATTTGCCCTCAGGTATGTATATCCTGCGTGTCATTCAAGACGGTACTATTTTAGAAAAGAAGATTTTGAAGCAATAAGTAGGTTGCCTTAAATAATCGTCACTTTCAATTATTTTATAAAATGTTGATAATCAGCAAAATAAACCTTCGAGGTTTCTAAAACCTCGAAGGTT
>JAYTUY010000025.1:0-8568 GCA_043744275.1 Saprospiraceae bacterium | reverse complement strand
ACAAAAGAGATTCCTACCTGAATGACAAAAATATGCGTTAAAGCATTAATCCAATACCTCCAACGCATCCAATATTTCATCCAATTCATCAAACGATTTGACTCCAACCCTTTCCTCTTCGCCACCCTTCAAATTGAGTCCATAAAGATTTAATTGCAATATTTCATCAAGCATAACTTTTTGAAAATCAATGCTTAGTATAATTTTAAACGCTTTGCAAATCTCTTTTAAATCCTCGACGGTTATCATCGAATTTGGATTTTTTAATGTCTCCCAACTGATATTATTTTTATCAAAACTCAATTGAAATGCTTCGACAAAAGATGCAAAAGGCAATAATTCTTTTCTTAAAAAATCAGGATTGGTGAATTCTTCAATCACTATTTCTTTAATAATCGGAACATTTTTTATTTTTAAAACTTCATCGATGGGCGTAAAATGACCGACTTGAACAGCTTTTATAGACCACCCCTCAGTATAAAAGTTAATTTCATCGCCTGTCATGTTATTGAACTCGCCTACAATCGTCACGCCCTCTACCCATTCAAAAATTGCCCGCGCTTTCATCGGCTGAATGTAGCCGACTACCCCCTCAGTAAAATTGAAACTGAGCCACTCAACTTCCTTCGCAGCGAAATATCGAGCATCTGTTAAACTCGTAATATCGCTCGCTTTTACTTTGATTTTCAACATTTTATAAATTTACATTTTCAACAAGCGAATCAAGTATTCGCCATAGCCGCTTTTGATGTATTTATGCCCTAATTTTTCAAGACCTTCATCCGTAATAAAGCCTTGTTCCCAAGCAATTTCTTCGATGCAGCCGATTTTTAAACCTTGCCGCTCTTCAATCACTTGAATAAATTGACCTGCTTGCAGGAGCGACTCGTGTGTGCCTGTATCCAACCACGCCGTCCCTCTACCTAAGACTTTCACTTGCAATTTACCGCGTTCGAGATACCATTTATTCACGTCCGTGATTTCGTACTCGCCACGCGGTGAAGGAGCTAAATTTTTAGCTACTTCAATCACCGAATTGTCGTAGAAATACAAGCCAGGAACAGCATAATTTGACTTCGGTTTCTTCGGTTTTTCTTCAATAGAAAGTGCTTTAAAGTTTTTATCAAACTCCACCACGCCATATCGGTCAGGGTCAGCGACTTGATAAGCGAAGACGATACCGCCATCAGGTTGACCACATTTTTTGAGTTGATCACCTAAGCCTTCGCCGTGAAAAATGTTGTCGCCCAAAATCAAAGACGCATTATCGCGTCCGATAAATTCTTCGCCTAAAACAAAAGCTTGAGCCAGTCCATTCGGATTCTCTTGCACTTTGTATTGAAAATTCATCCCAAGCTCTTCACCTGAGCCAAAAAGCTTTTCAAAATTTGGCAAATCATAAGGTGTTGAAATAATCAACACATCTTTAACGCCCGCCAGCATCAATGTACTGAGGGGGTAATAAATCATTGGTTTGTCGTAAACGGGCATCATCTGCTTGCTCACTGCTAAGGTGAGAGGATACAATCGAGTGCCTAAACCGCCTGCTAAAATAATACCTTTCATAAGTTGGATTTGTGATTAATTAAATGAATTAGACCTGTAAAGTATTACGCTCTACAGGTCTAATTTGTTTAAAATCAATGATTTACGTATCTATGTAATAATAATTCAATTCTAATAACCAATTCAGAAGGCTTGAAAGGAAAGGTGACAAAATCGTCGGCACCTGCTTCAATGCCTTTTACGACTTCGTTTAAATCGCCCTCAGGCTCACTGACTAAAATAATAGGCATACTGCTGTGTAAATTTTCTTTTATCAAGCTGATAAAAGTTGATAAGCGATACCCCTCAGTATTGACGGATGTCACTAAAATATCAGCATATCCTCCATGAATTTTACTCAACGCATCCGTAGTATTGCCAGCGCGTAGGACTTTACAACCATACTTTCGTAGGCGATAATCCAAGGCATTGGTAATAATGGAACCGAGTCCACAGATGAGTACGCGCATGTCAGAGTCAATAAGATACTATGATGAAATAAAATTCTCAACAAAAATAAGAAAATTACGACACTACGCGAGAGTAAAATTTATAATTTAGATTATCTGATCATCTGAAGTTCTTCAACAACCTTTACAGATAACTCGTCAAGCTGATGCACAAGGGCAGGCAATTCAGCGAGACTCTCTTCATGGCGGCTGCAATGTTCGAGCGTTTTGTTGATATTAATCATCGTTTCGTTGCCAATAAATGAAAGAGTCGTCTTCATTTTATGGCTGATTTGAAAAAGCTCTTCCCAATCTTTTTGAGCAAGGCTTTCGTTCATTTTTCTGATTTCATCAGGAATCTCTTCAATGAGCATATCGAGCATGGTCTGCATCATGTCAGCGTCGCCATCTGTCATGGTTTCGAGATAATCAAGTTGGACATAGTTTAGAGTTGTCACATTCATTGCGGTCAATTTCAGTTAGTTAGTTGTAATGAGTTTTAGATAGATTTTAATTTAAATTATGGGTTATCACTATTTATTCAAATAAAAATGAATTTTAGAAAATAATTGAGAAGGCTCAAAAGGTTTCAAGACAAAATCATCGAAGCCATAGCTTTTAAAAATATTGTCTTTAGAAATATAAGCATGAGCCGTCATGGCTAAAATTGGCGTTGTTATTTCAGGCATATTTTGACGAATATAAGCCACCGTTTCGTTGCCGTCCATGACTGGCATTTGAATATCCATCAATATCACATCAAATTTTGCACCACCTTCTAATATATCCAATGCTTCTCGCCCATGATTGGCAATCGTCATTTCCATATTTGCAAACTGTTTCTCCAGCGTTTTGCGGGCGACTATTTGATTCATTTTATGGTCTTCAACAAGTAACAATTTAAAGGTATCATTTTTTGAACTTTGATACTCTGCTGGTATGCCATTCCGATGTTCGATTTCTTGTTGAGAAGCCGCTTTATCGAATGTCATTTCTACGTACATGGTCGTTCCTTTGCCCATTTGACTGGTTGCCCAGACACGCCCTTCTTGTTGCGTTACTAAGCTCCGAACAATAGACAGACCTAAACCAGTGCCTTCAAAAATACGATCTTTGCTGCGAATACGGGTAAACGTTTCAAATATAGTATCTACTTTTTCTTCAGGAATACCGATGCCTGAATCTATAATTGTAAATTTAATATTATATTTATCGCCTTGATTTTCAAGTAGTTCTATATTTATTTTAACAAAACCAGCATCAGTAAATTTAACAGCATTACCGACAATATTGAACAAAATTTGATTCAAACGCAATTTATCACCTTTAATGAAGCGCGGTACTGAGGGGTCAATATGAAGAAGGAAATCCAATGGCTTTTCATTCTTTTTATACTGCATCACGTTTACCAAATTCGACATCAATTCATTCAAATCGAAATCTTTCAAATCAAAATCAGGTTTACCATTTTGCAAGGTCGAAACCTCTAAAATATCGTTGATAACCCCCAATAAAATCTCACTCGATTGCTTCACTGAATCTATATACGACCGTTGCTCCTCATTCAGATTTGTCTGCGCCAAAAGGTTGCTCATACCATAAATAGCATTCATCGGCGTCCGCATTTCGTGGCTGATAGACGCGATAAAATTCTCTTTCATCCGAGCCGACTCCTCTGCTACTTCACGAGCGCGTTGCGATTCAGCTAATTTAGTTAAAACGCCCTTGCGTTCTATTGAATAACGCAATGTTTTGGCTAATAAATCCGAGTCGAAACCTCCTTTCATCAAGAAATCCTGTGCGCCGACTTTTACTGCATTTAAACCCAAAGCCTTATCCGACAAACCCGTCATAACAATAACATTCACGTCGGGATGTGCCTTGATTAGCCTTTGTAAGGTATCAAATCCACGCGAATCTGGCAAAGTGAGGTCAAGCAACACAATTGAAAATTCCTCTTTGTCCAAAGCTTCAATCCCTTCGGTCAAAGACTGTTTGTTGATAACTT
Source organism: Saprospiraceae bacterium (assembly GCA_043744275.1). GTDB lineage: Bacteria > Bacteroidota > Bacteroidia > Chitinophagales > Saprospiraceae > JAAFJT01. The sequence continues at coordinate 4,566 of JAYTUY010000025.1, read as the reverse complement.
TACAATTCAAAAAATCACTTTCTTCAAGTAAAATTTCAACAAGACGAGCATCGCCTGGATTGTCTTCAATCAAGAGAATTTTAATCAATGCGCTATCATCCATCGAATTTGGATTAGCAGCAGTAGGTATATTTAAGGTAGAAGTCATGCGTTCTATTACGGTTTTTTCTCAAAGTAAGAATGTTGACAATTAAAACACCACTCGTATTGGAATATAAGTTTCAAGTTTCATACCAAAAATACCTTAAAAGAATTAACACTTAGCCCCTTAGTCATTTCTTCAAAAATTAGGAATCTTATCTTTTAAAGATTTTTTTTAAAAAATTATATACCTAATCATTTATCTATCAATCTTAAATTCAATACTCAAATTTAAAATATTTTCTATAAAAGATGATTTTTTTAGAAAAAAATTCAATTACAAAGGCATAAAAATAAAATTGGCTTGCTCATCTGTCAAAACAAATATGCACAATTCATCTGTATGCGTTTTATATAAGCTCCTAAAATCGTCGATTTTATCAGTCGCAATCACTTGTTTTGCGTGAAACTCCTCCAAAGTTGACGCATTAATAGACCACCCCTCAGTCATTTGCTCTTTTTGAAGCAAAGGAATACCCAACTCAACCGCCTGCTGGGAAGCCACCAATATGGGATAATTGGATACATCTTGCTCCAAAATAGTCTGAACAGCTTCCGCCAATGTATTTTTATAAGGTTTGAAAAGTTTTTGCAAACTCACAAACGCATCACCATTTTTTTTGCTCATAATATTTTTTAGTGAAAAGTGAAAAATGAAAAGTGAAAATGAAAAGCACCGAAGGTGCATAATATCGGTAATGAAAAGCACAAGAGGTGCATAATGTCGGTAGCGAAAGCACCAGAGGTGCACAATGTCGGTAGCAAAAGCACCAGAGGTGCACAATGTCGGTAGCATTTAAAAATTGAGCCGCAAAGCTGCCCAAATATTCCTTCCCGCAGCATGAATACCCGACGCAAAAACACGGTATTGAATATCCATCATATTGTCCACACCTGCTTGAATGGTCAAATTAGTATTCAGATCAAAAGATGCTTTCAAATTGAGCGTCCACCAACTCGGCATACCGGCTTTAGTGGCATATGCTTCATTATCTTCTGTACCCAAACGGTACTCAGTTATGCGTTTCCAAGCACTGAAATTTGAGAACAATTCAGCATTTAATTTATCTGAAACGTATTGAAAACCAATACGTCCGAAGGCAGGCGGTATATGATCGAGCGGCGTTTCCTTCGTTTCAGAATCCTTCACACGCCCCTTCGCATAGTTGTATGATGCTGTCAAAAACACCCCCTCAGTAAATCGAGCTTTTACAGTGGCACTATAGCCTAAAAGTGTTGATTTTTGCTTGTTTTGAGGAGCAAAAACTGCACTTTTCACACCATCATAAAGGATGCTATCCTGCCCATTGTATGTAAATTTATCAACAACTATGGCATTATTAAATTTGGTAAAATAGACATTGCCTTCAATACTCAAAATATTGCTAAAAGCCTTCGCCAAACCAATCTCATAATTCCATGTCCGCTCAGGTTTTAAATCAACATTTGGCACCACAACTTTCCCTTTTTGAGTGTCAAAAATCTTAGTCAAATCATCCACATTCGGTACTCGATAGCCCGTTGAGGTCAATAAAGACACTTTTAAATCATTCGTTGGAGAATAAATCAAGCCCAAATTGCCACTATAAATGGCATTATTTTGCTTCGTTTCTGTGAAAGGAAATTTATAAAATAATTGGCTGACAAATGACGATTTCAAGTTGGATATGCCCAATCTGATACCATCATTGAGCGTCAATTGCTCATTAAATTTGAAAGTATGCGTCAAATAAGTTGCTGCATTGAACATCGAATTATCGCCATCTGGGTATCGAGTTGAGGCTGCTCCGATTGTATCCAACCTCAAATTGGTTAAAAAAGCTGTCGATTTGACAGTACTTTGCTGAATGTCAATGCCGATTCGCACATCATGTGCAGTGGCTTTGTGCTGAAAATCAATATTCGCTCCTAAAACACCCACTTTTTCAATGCGGGAAGTGCGACGATCATTGCCAAAAGCGCGAGTATGACGACTTTCTTCAATTTCTTGAGCACTTAAATTAGCTTGAATATTTTGAAAAAACTGCGATTCGTTGTTGATTTTCAAGGAATAAATGCCTAAAAATCTTTTTTGAGGACCATAATACCATTCCGCTTGATTAAGCCCTGCCTCTTTCGGATCGGTCTGTCTATCATAGCGCGGAACATCTGACGAAGTGGAATATTGAACATTAATAAGGTGTGAAATATGCTCATTTTGCTTGAAAAGCACCTTTCCCATCGCATCATACTGCTTGTAGGCACTGAATTTTTGAATATAAATATCCTCATTTTTAACCAACGAATCTTTATTATTGAATCGCTGCGCATAAAATTTTCGCAAGCCCCAAAGTGTATCCAGCGTTTGTGTTTTAGTACCCATCCGCACATCACCAAAATCGCTATAATTGCCCGAGAGCAAAACAGCCACTCTATTATTGCCTAAATTTAAATCTAAATGACCTGTCTTCTCATGATTAGCCGACGAATAACGAGTAAAAGCATTTCCTTTCACGAGCATTTTATCCGATTCAGATAAAATAGGGTTTTTAGTTTGAAAAGAAATAACACCGCCCAAAGCATCCGACCCATATACAGTGGAAGCGGGTCCGAAAATAACCTCGGCTCGTTGGAGCATATTTTGGTCAACCGTAATCGCATTTTGTAGATGCCCTGCCCGATAAATCAAATTATTCAGGCGAACGCCATCCACAACAAGCAGCACTCGACTCGCTTCGAACCCCCTCAGTATCGGGCTGCTCCCACCCTGCTGACTTTTTTGAACCATCACCAGACCCGTTGCTGCCAGCAAATCACCTGTATTTTGGGTATTCAAAAGGCTGATTTGTTTAGCCGATATGCTGTGAATTTGTTGCGCAATACGCCGTTTAGATTCTTCAACTTTATTGGCGGAGACTATGACTTCATCTAAATTAGTTAATTTGGTAGAATCCGTTTGAGCTTTTAAAACATTGAAAATCAATAAGATAGATATAGAGAATAATATTTTTTTCATTGGAATTTGTATTTTAAAAATGAAATAAGCAGACATCCGTTGCTTGTGTAGCAAGTGGGTACTTACTGACAAGCAACGGATAATTTAACAGGATTTTTAACTATACAAATTCCTCTGGTGGGGGTGCATTTATAGCAATACAACAGAGCGGATAAAAAGAGAGAATGGGTAAAAAAAGAGACTTTTTCACTTCCAATACTGAGGGGGGTATTGTTAAGTAAAGGGCATTATCAAAAATGAAATCTTTCAATAAATAAGTAAAAAACAATTGCGTTTTCTTTTGAGAATCAGTCTTTTGTGCAATATTTTTTTGAATATCGTCATGAAATTGAGCAATGAGCTGTGTTTCTTTTTTATCTGAAAAACATTTTACAACCACCGAATCGCCCTGACTCTCACGGCTGATGACATCATAAAATTGACCATTTATTTCAAATTCATGTTTATGGGATTGGCTATTATTTTTATGAAAAGTAAAGAAAATCACCTCATCTTTTCCATAAGAAATGGCTAATTGCTCACGCACCTTCAACTGCCATTCATGCCGAAAGTGTTGAAACGATATGACGAAGCCGATGGAGTTATAAATCAGCAAAGCCAGGAGTGATATGAGTAGTATTTTTCTCAAAACATAAAAGGGGTGAATTATCAATTGTAAAAATAGTAATTTTACCGCTTTGAAACCTAAAATTCGACGAATTTGTATTTAGAAAAGCTCATACTGACGCATTTTAAGAATTACGCCTCGCAAAGCCTGACTTTTAGCGAAGGCATCAACTGTTTTGTAGGGCTGAATGGTATGGGCAAAACCAATCTTTTAGACGCTATTTATTACCTCTGTATGTGCAAAAGTTATTTTTTATCATCGGATTTGGATGTGATTCAATTTAACTCAGAACACTCAGATAGCAATATTATCGAGTCAATAAAACGGGCGGATTTTATGCGGTTGGAAGGTCATTTTCAGAAAAATAATAGGCGTGAAAAAATTGTCGCGAAAGTGCAGCCACGCAAGAAGAAAATGATTGAAAAGAATGATGTTTTGTATGCAGGCTTGAGCGACCATATTGGATTTTTACCCGTCGTGATGTTCGCACCCGACGACACACTTTTAGCCAAAGAAGGCAGCGAAGAGCGGCGGCGTTTCATCGATACTGCCTTGTCGCAAATTGATAATCAATATCTTACAAATCTTATTTTTTATAATAAAATATTAGAGCAGCGCAATGCTTACCTCAAAGAAACCTATAATGCGCAAAACAACTTCCCTTTGGAGCGCAGTAAAAAAGACGATATTGAGAAATTATTACAAGTGTATGACAACCAAATGCTCACGCCTGCCCGATATGTATATGAAAAACGGCGAGCATTTACAGAGCAATTAATGCCTGTTTTCAATGAAATATACCGTAAAATGTCAGGTTCAAAAG
>JAYTUY010000024.1:0-33332 GCA_043744275.1 Saprospiraceae bacterium | reverse complement strand
GTTCTTAGTTCTGTAAACATCCAACTAAGATAATTCATATAATCATTATTTCAAAGAACTTGTGCGTAGTCGACACGGTTTTAAACCCTCGTAAAGTTGTAACGAATTGAAAATCAATATTTTACGTAAAATTTAAATTCTAAAAATTTATAAATCGCCCTATTCAGTATTTTCTATAAAATATTGATTATCAATGAATTACGCAATTCATCATTCATCATTCATCATTTATCATTCATAATTATATTTCTTCTTTATTTTGAAAAAATCTGAAAATGAGAAAAACCAAGGCGGCTACAATCACGAATGAGAGGAGCGCAGGTAAGGCTCTAAAGAAAAAAATGACGGCTAAAATGCCTATGATGATAAAAAACAAGGTGCCATTTTTACCCCTCAGTATTTTTTGAATTTCGACTAATATATTATTTAACATAGCTTTATAAATTTTAAAAGTTAATAATCTGTTTTCACTTCGAATAATTCTTCATATTGTCAATGTCTTTCTGAATCTGACCAACGAGCAACTGATAAGTGGCATCAAAATCAGCTTTCGTTTGCGCTACTTTTGAAGACGCTTGAGAAATATCTTGCTTTAGCAAATCCATATCTTTTTTATGTTGCTCTATTTCTTGAGCCATTTTTTGGATTTGCTCACTTTTTTGCTTAATAACAGCATCAAAATTAGCAATTTGACCTTGTTTATTGCTAATTTGGTTCTGCACTTGATTATTGGCAGCTTGTTGAAATTTAGCATCTTCTTGCTTCAAGGCATCCAAATATCCGCTGGCTGTGCTGACCAATTTGGCAGGCGTTGCCCCCATCGTTTGAGCCATGGCGAAAGCACTTTTATAGCGCGTAGCCTCATCCATCGGCATACTTGCCAAATTATTCAATGCCTGTTTGAATTCATAATAATCAAAACCCTCAACATTGGCGGCTTCCATAGCTTTGAAAAGGGCGTCTGAAAATTTTTCATTCACTTGCCCTTGCCCGCTCGAAACAGACGGCTTATAAGACGTTTGTACTGAGGGGGGAGGAGTCGAGTTATTTTGCACCGCTTCCTTTGAAGTGGTTGATTGAGTTGTATTTTGTTGCGGTTGATTGGTCGTCGGCTGATTAGGGTCTTCGACAATAAAAACGCCTTTTAGTTTTTTAAAAAAATCACTCATAATTTTGAATTGATAATTGAATAATGCAAAAATGGGGGTTAAAAGTTCCTCGACGTGTAAAATTAACGATGAATCTCGTGAAATTTCGGATTAACCATAAATTTATTAATCCTTCGTAAAATTTAGTTGTTTATCCAATAATTTTAGAAAATTACATCTGAATATCTCATCTTTCGCATTATTTATTTGACCTTTATTTTTTATAAAAAGTTTCACTCAAAATCATTCTAATTATTTCAAATTCAACAACTCAATAACCAATTTTTTATGGAATACAGAAATCTCGGCAAAAGCGGCTTAAAAGTCAGCGTCCTCTCTCTCGGTTCATGGCTCACTTTCGGTCATCAAATTAAAGACGAAACGGCTGAAGAACTCATGGAAATCGCCTACGACGGCGGCATCAATTTTTTCGATAATGCAGAAGGCTATCATTTCGGAGATTCTGAAATCGTGATGGGCAAAATTTTGAAAAATATGGGCTGGGACAGAACGAGTTATATCGTCTCGTCCAAAGTTTTTTTCGGCAGCCGCAGAGGTCAAAAGCCCAATCAAGGCGGTTTGAGCCGTAAACATATGATGGAGGCTTGCCATGAAGCCCTGCAACGCTTGCAAGTGGATTATCTCGACCTGTACTTTTGCCACCGCCCCGACCCCTCAGTACCGATGGAGGAAATCGTTTGGACGATGAATAACCTCATTACGCAAGGCAAAATCCTCTATTGGGGCACCAGCGAATGGTCGGCTCAACAAATTATGGAAGCCCATATGGTGGCTAAAGAGTATAAATTAATAGGACCCACGATGGAACAGCCACAATATAATATGTTTTGGCGTTATCGCATGGAGTTGGAATACCTCAATATTTTCAAAAATATCGGCTTGGGCACGACTATTTGGTCGCCATTAGCAGGCGGTACTTTGACTGAAAAATATGCGAACAACATCCCGTCGGATACGCGTATGGATATGAAAGGCATGAAATGGCTCAAAGAAATTGCCCTCGCCCCCGAACGCCTTGATAAAGTGAAAAGCCTCAACGAATTGGCTAAAGAAATGGATACCACATTGGCGAAATTGGCTATCGCTTGGTGCGTCAAAAACCCGAATGTTTCTACGGTCATTCTCGGTGCATCAAAGCCTGAGCAATTGACTGAAACTTTGACATCGTTGGAAATCGTGCCGCTGATTACCCCCTCAGTATCAGAACGCATTGATGCTATTTTGGAGAATGTACCTGAGTTTAAAGTGATGTAATTTTAATATTAATTGAGCGCAACTTGCAGCAAGTTTAAAACTTGCTGCAAGTTATTTAAAAAATATAATTACATAAACAATTGAAAATCAATAAAATACACCACATCGCCATCATCTGCGCTGACTATAAAGTATCTAAAAAGTTCTACACTGAGATACTCGGATTTAAAATAAAAAAGGAAACGTACAGAGCAGAAAGAGCATCCTATAAATTGGATTTAATGCTCAATGATGAGTATATTATTGAGCTGTTTTCTTTTCCCAATCCACCTCCACGCCCTTCGCGACCTGAGGCAATGGGTCTTCGGCATTTAGCTTTTGAAGTCGATAATTTAGATGAAGCGATTGATTTTTTGGAAAAAAAAGGTGTCAATACTGAGGGGGTACGCATAGATGAAATCACCCATAAGCGCTTCACTTTTTTCAATGATCCTGATAACTTACCTTTAGAATTTTATGAGAAATAGATGTACTATGATGGGAACTCGGATGACACGGATTGAGCGGATTTTCACGGATTCTTAAATTAAAAAAAATCCGTGAAAATCTGCTCAATCCGTGTCATCCGCGTTCCAATAAGTCATAGTCACATAAAAAAAAAATCCGCCTCGATTGTATTCGAGACGGATTTTATAGTTCTTTGTAAATCAATGAGTTGCAAATATAAATACTTTTTATACAAACACTTAATTTACAGTGTATTTTTTTGAATTATTATACTAAAACCGATGTTTTAATCGGCTGAATCCAACCGAATTTATCAGCAATCTCGCCAGAGCGCAATTTATCAATTGTCGTTTTTATCATCGCAGCAATTTTACGGTCTTCTACAGGCGGCAACACCATCTTGAAATCTCTGAAAGTAATTTCACTCACATGAGACACTACCGCAGCCGTGCCACAGCCAAACGCTTCTTGAAGTTTACCTGCTTTATAGACTTCCATCAGTTCATCCACACTAATATTGCGTTCTTCAACAGGGAAACCTTTATCTCGCATGAGTTTCAAAATCGTATCGCGAGTGATACCCCTCAGTATTGTGCCGTCTGTCGGCGGCGTCACGAGCGTACCATCTATGATAAACATGAGGTTCATCGTGCCAGCTTCTTGCACATATTTATGTTCAGCGGCATCGAGCCACATAATTTGATCATAGCCATTTTGATTCGCCAAACGAGTCGCCAATAATGCACCACCATAGTTGCCTGCTGCTTTTGCTTCGCCCATACCACCTTCTGCTGCGCGGATATATTTTTCCTCAGCCCAAAGCGTCACTGGTTTTGCATAATATGGACCAACCGGACCCGTTATAATCATAAATTTATAAGTCTCCGAAGGGCGAACGCCCAATGCTTCATCGCACGCAAACATGAACGGGCGAATGTACAATGAACTACCTTCAGTCGGTGGAATCCAATCTCGGTCAATATCCACAAGCGTTTCGACCGCTTGAAGAAACAATTTTTCAGGAAATTCAGGCATACACATCCGACGGGCGGAGGCGTTGATGCGATGCACGTGCATCTCTGCGCGGAAGAGGGCGGGCGTACCATCTTGCATTTTCGAGGCTTTCATACCTTCAAAAATGGATTGACCGTAATGAATCGCCAAATTAGCAGGGTGCATAGGAAGATAGCCAAAAGGCATGATTTCAAAATTTTTCCATTCGCCATCAGCATAATCCGCAACGAACATATGGTCGCTGAAAACATGACCGAAAGGAATATTCTTGAAATCGAGGCTCGCTAAACGCGAGTTTTCTGTCAAACTTACATTAAATTTGTAGCTCATTGTCAAACGATTTTAGAACTTAATTTGGTTAGGACTGTGCCTTATTAAACGAAACGTTTAAAACTCGGCAATTATATATATTTGGTTGTATTTTCTCATACAAAATTGAAATTTTATTTTCAATTTTCCAAATTTTAAATCTCAATATTGTCATTTTGTAAAATAATCTTTCAATTTTATATAAAAATTACTTTAAAATTGAAATTATATTTGGTTACTTAAATTTCATAAAAAAATAAAAAATAAAAATTATATTTTGAAAACAGGCTATTTAGATTATAAAGTATTTGTCATTCCTGAAATAAGTGAAATATCAGCGATGTTATCAGGTGAAAATCAGAAGCATATTTTGATTGGTTTTATGGATGAAAATAATCCAGAAATGGATGCCTTTTTGGATAAAATCATGACCGCTGCCAAGCTCCATATTCCAACAGATTGTTTATTATTGAAACGTTTGGGAGACGAGGCATTGCCAAGTTTTTCACAAATACAAAATAAAAATACGATAAATAAAGCTGTTTTGTTCGGCATTTCGCCCAAAGATTTAGGTCTGAAAATTACACCCCCTCAGTATTTTCCTACTGTATTTAACAATTGCACTTTTCTTTTTATTGACAATCTTTCCAAAATTAATATGTCACCTGAGCTAAAAAAAGACCTTTGGTCTTGCCTTAAAGAAATGTTTAAAAACATTTAGTTTTTAAACACATATAGAAAACTATATGCTAACTTTGCAATCATAAATCTATATGTGTCAATCAGCATTTAATGAAAACACACTTCAATCTTGAATTTTTGAATGATGGTACCGAAACGCTTCGGGCTATTGCTCACCCTATGCGCATCGCCATTATTGACATGTTGCATAAGAAAAAACAAATGACTGTCACTGAAATTTTTGAACAGTTGGACATTGAGCAAGCCATCGCTTCTCACCATTTGCGCATCCTCAAAGGTAAAAATGTGTTAGATGTCAAACGAGACGGTAAAAACTCCATCTACTACCTCACCGACGATGATTATTATACCATCGTTGAAATATTAACAAAAGTGCTTTAAATAGTGAAAAGTGAAGAGTGAAAAATGAAGAGTGAAAAGTGAAGAGTGAAAAGTGAAAAATTATTCACAACTTTTCACTTTTCACTTTTCACTCTTCACTTTTCACTATCTGTCTCTTTTATAAACTGAATCACGCCTGGGAAATAATGCTTTTGATCATCCCAAAAACTCAAATGACTGCCTTCGGGGCAATATAAATACCGCCCTTTTTGTACGGCTTTACTAATATCCTCCATCGCTTTCGGATCCATTGTATCGTATTTTGCACCGATGCTCAGCGTTGGCACGCGTATTTCTTTTAAACGAGATTTAATATCCCAAGTCAATAAACGATCGCCGACTTTGAACTCGCTGGGACCTTGCATCAGCACATAAACATGCTCATTCAAGTGCTTAAAAGCTCGATTAACAGCTTCGGGCCACTCTGGCAATCGACAAATATGCAGGTTGTAATATTCTTTTGTTACTAAATCCACATAAATAGGATTTTTCAAATCACCTTTTTTCTCAAAATTATCCAACGAGTCCACCAGTGTTTTCCGCATTTGACCCCTCAGTATTCCGTTGTATTTTTCATAATCAGGAATGCTTGCCATCATATTGGAAATGATTAAGCCCTTCAAATTGTCTTGATATTTTAAGGCATATTCCATCGCTAAAATGCCGCCCCAAGAGTTGCCGAGCAGATAAAAATTATCTTTATTCAAACCCAAAGCCTTGCGGACTTGCTCCACTTCTTCTACAAAACGCTCTGTTTTCCAAAGGTCGTCATTGTTCGGTTGGTCGGAATAATAAGAGCCGAGTTGGTCATATTCATACATTTCAAAGCCTTCCGCAGGAAAAAAACTCTCAAAACTCTCCATATATTCATGCGTCATAGCGGGTCCGCCGTGCAGCAACAGCACTTTTATGCGTGGGCTATTGCCAAACTTCTTCGTCCAGACTTTAAATTTACCGACAGGTGTTTCAATCGGTATCATCTGCACACCGCCCGCTTGTACGGCATTGAAATTATAGGAAGAACCCGCCGCCATACTCTGCGGTATTTCTTTAGAAAGAGGCTTATCCGCTTCATTATTTTTACAACTTGTAAAAACGGTGGCGGCGATAAGAGTGGCAATAAATGTTTTTTTCATTTTTGATATGATTTAAAAAGTTAATTTATTTTGTCCGTTTTCCCCCCAGCCCCCGAAGGGGGAGCCGTTTGGAAGTAGTGAGAAAATCATTTTTTAACATTGTTCATAATTCCAATAAAAGTAAAAATAGAATCGTTCATTTTATTCCAAATGGCTCCCTCTTGGGGGTTGGGGGGAAACATCCCAACTGCACCAAATAATTCTAATTCAACACGTAAATTAGCAAATATTCGTCAATTCGCTAAATTCGTGGTACAACTACGTGTAATAAGCCACGAATTTAACGAATTGACGAATATTTGCTAATCTATATGTTGACAATATTATTCAACCGTTTATTCGCCTACGCCTATAATTTTTATACTTTTGCGCCTTCAAATTCCTAATTCCTAATTCCTAATTTTAAAATTACATATTGTGGAACTGAATCAAATCAAAACGATTTACTTCGTCGGCATCGGCGGCATCGGCATGAGTGCCTTAGCCAGATATTTTTTAAGCAGGGGCGTAGCGGTACATGGCTACGACAAGACAGAAACGGAACTCACCAAAGCCCTTGCGACTGAGGGGATGCATATTCATTACACCGACGATGTGTCGTACATACCTGAAGGCGTGGACTTGGTGGTTTATACGCCAGCCATTCCGAAAGAACACACTGAATTGGTCTGTTTCCAACTCAATGGCTTCCCTGTTTTGAAACGTTCGGAGGTTTTGGGCATTATTTCGAGGGGTATGAAGTGTATCGCGGTGGCGGGTACGCATGGAAAGACGACGACATCGAGCATTGTGACCCATATTTTGCGGACGGGTGGGGTAGATGCAACGGCATTTTTAGGCGGCATCTCTTTAAGTTTGGGCAGTAATTTTGTGCAAGGGGAATCCGATTGGGTAGTCGTTGAGGCGGATGAGTACGACCGCTCGTTTTTAAGATTGAGTCCTGACATTGCCATTATTACGGCTATTGACCCCGACCATTTGGATATTTATGGCGATGAAGAGAATTTCAGAAAAGGCTTTCATGATTTTACTAAAAAGGTGAAGGACAATGGACATGTGTTCCCCAATTCGACGCTTTTACTGAGGGGGGATGATGACGATGCTCAACGCCATATTCAGTACGATGACTATGGGGTGAATGCAGGGGTTTATCGGGCTGAGAATATACGAGTTGAGAATGGCTTTTTTGTTTTTGACTATAAAAGTCCTTTGGGCAATATTGAAAATATCATATTTACGCTGCCCGGCAATCACAATGTAGAAAATGCCACGGCTGCCATTGCGGCGGCTCAACAAATAGGCGTAACAAGTGAAGCGATTAAAGAAGCTTTAGCCAATTTTAAAGGCATCAAACGCCGTTTTGATTTTATACTGAGGGGGGATGTAACAAGCAGCACATTACCCATCACTCATCACTCATCACCCATCACCCATCATCCATCACCCACCACTCATCACTCATTACCCATTACCCATTACCCATTACCCATATTTATAGACGACTATGCCCATCATCCAACGGAATTGGAAGCGGCAATATCAGCAGCCAAAACCCTTTATCCCGATAGGCGGATTACAGGCATTTTTCAACCGCATTTGTTTACCCGAACTAGGGATTTTCAAGATGGCTTTGCCGCTGCTTTAGACAAACTCGATGAAGTATTTTTAATGGATATTTACCCTGCGAGAGAGTTGCCCATAGAAGGTGTGACAGCGGATATTATTTTCAATAAAATGAAAAACCCGCATAAAACCCTTGTAACCAAGCAAAATTTGATGGAAACGCTTAGAAAGCATCAAAATACTGAGGGGGCTGCTTTTGAAGTCCTAATGACTTTAGGGGCAGGCGATATTGATACTTTTGTGAAGCCGATTAAGGATTTGTTGAGCTGATCTAAGCTTATTTTACCCTGATAGATACTCAATATCAAAAAAACGTAACTTAACAACGTTCAAATATACTGAGGGGTTCCTTTCAAACGGAAGAGATCTATTTTCTGCCTGTCCCGAAAGCCTTCGGGAAGCAGCCCGTTCTTTGATTAAAAATTGTGAGTTGTTTGAAGTATATATAGGGCAAGAAGGTATCACTCAATTATCGGATTTACAACAATAAGGTCGGGTATTTTTATAAAATCATTAAGATTTCGAGTATAGATTTCACTATTTGTCAATAATGCTGTTGCCGCTATAATGCTATCCCCTAATTTCATTTTATATGTTTTTCGCAATTCAATCGCCTTATACAAAACAGCATTGTCAATTGGAATCAAGTAATTTCATAACTCGAAAGGTAATTCACGGTCTGCTCTTTCACGGATTTGCCAATCAGCCGCATCACCAAAAGAAGGTTTATCATTTTGATAAGATGTGATATAATCAATCATTTTTTGACGTTCATCAGATTGTTGTTCTAATGACTGAACAGATAAAGCATCTATTTTTTCAATCTCTACATAAGTCAAACTTCTTAGAAACTGAACAAATAATGCGTAATAGGAGTCTTTGATTTTCAATGTGATTTGTTTCATGTCAAAATCTGTTTAATTTATAACAGCAAGCAATTCTTAAAAGTGCTCATTAATTTTTTACAAAATTACACCTTTTTTATGATACCAAACAAAAAAGCTACCCATTCCAATAGGTAGCTTTTTTGTTTTTGATTTCATTCATCAAGCCATTTGGTTGACCCAGTAATTTTAAGAAAATACTGAGGGGGTAAAAAGGATTAACCAAGTTATGACATTTTAGCTTCTATGCGATATTTTGAGCTTTTTTGAAATTGCCTTTTTGTTACTTAAACTTTGAAGTCTCAGACTTATAAGATACCACATAAAGGATCAGAGATCCATTTACGAGCAGCCCGTTCTTTGATTAAAAATTGTGAGTTGATTGAAGTAGATATATTGCGAGCGGGAAGCAGCCCGTTCTTTGATTAAAAATTGTGAGTTGTTTGAAGTAGATATAGTGCCAACGGGGACAACAATATTTCTTTCATTTCTTGACCATGTTTTGCTATTTCTATCAATGTCCAATCAGATTCAATCATCATAATTTTTTGCTTTAAACTTTCATAAGAATTGGTTTCTTTGAAATATGTTTTTTTTCCATCTGGGGGTAAATTCCATAATCTTGAATTAGTATTATTGCTAAGTAAACATAGGTTTCCAAATTTATCAACTTCGGATTGCTCAAGTTTTAATAAACCTTCCATTGGCTGTTGTGGATAATAATGTTCAACTGAACTTCTAAAAGTGAATTTGAAATTTTCAGAATTTGCTACGGCATTATTTTTCCATAGTTTGTAATCTAAAAAATTAAATATAAAATTTTCTACACTTGTACCCTTGTCCAATTTACTTATATCAATATCCTTATTTTTTGATTCACCGTTATTTGTATAAATTATTTCGTAGTAACCTCTCGATGGTTCGTTTGCAAGATAACGATCTATTAAGAATGACTCACCCAAATTTTCTAAATAATTTATGTAATTCTTGGTATTTATATCCTTATTTTCAAAAACATACTTTAATGCGGCATTTAGCCAGTGTTTATATACAAGAGTAGGCGTAGATACATGAAACATAGATAAAAGCATCAGAACATTTTTGTTTTCAGCATCATTCTCATTTATATCATCAATACTAAACGAGTTCACGTAACTTACATTATTCCCAACATACCATTTCAATCTTTTTAAACTCCAATTATCCGTACCGTTTAAAAATTCTCTTTTTATAATATATTTGTCAAATAAAAACTTTAGCTTTAATAGATTGAAAGCAAATGTTTTGACAAAAGCTACTTTATTACTGGCATTTTCAATTTCGTTAATAAATAGGTCTAATAATCTTTTATCATCTAAAGCAATTGCATCTTTTTTTTCTTGTATCCTTAAAACATGTAATAAAAAATTTGAAAAATTTATCACGGAGTTAAATCTATCAGGATTTTCATTATTAATTGAAGGCTTTTTAGTTATTGGATTAACTGGCTTTAATAAGTCAATTATAGTAAACCCGTTTTTATTATAAAGCGTTTCATTATTATTTTGTTTTAATTTTTCGGTTAAACCATCAAAAGAGTCAATTTGTAAATTATTCCAATTGTCTTTTCCAAAAATCAAGTTCCTTTCTTCAACACTAAAACCATATTGAACATATTTTTCCATATTTGCACAAGATTCCCAAATCAGATTAAAACCATAATAATCTTCTTCCGATAAATATTTTAAACATTTTGCTTTTAAGACTTCGTGTTTTTCGAGTTGCTCCCCACGACTGTTCATAATTTCAAAATAGTGGTTCAAATCTGTGTCTTTAGGTACTGGTACACGCAATATCATTACTTTCTCAAATAAATAATTGCAAAAATTCACTACATTCAATTTATATTCTTTTAATATTCGCTCTAATATTTTTAGGCTTTGAATATAGGCATATTTAATATCAGAATTTGAATTATTATTATCTATTTTGTTAGAATATACTCCTTTTAAGGTTTCAGTAGAATTAATTCTACTATCAAAAGATAAATTCAACTTAAACCAAGACATATCATTTCTGAAAGACAATTCTTCTTGTTTATTTTTCAAAACGCTTAACAAAATGGTGAGCGTTGTCAATCGTTGTTGTCCGTCAATCGTTTCATATATCTGCTCGAGTTCTTCATTCTTTTTTTCATAAACTATTAATGTTCCGATATAATAGGATTTATCTGGATATTTTAGAGCATAATCTACAATATCCTGTATTAGCTGCGTGATTTCCTTTTCGCCCCAAGCATAGTTCCTTTGATAGATAGGAATACTATACTTGTTCGAGTTACCAAACAAATCCTTTATTTTAAGTGGTGTTAAATTATCTGACATAATGTAAGGTTTGAAATAATTTGTAAATAGCTTCTGTTTTTGTAGAATTATTCTTTTCTATCGGTTGTATTGAGAAATTCATAATCTCGTTTGGGTATAATGCTTCTTTAATAGTTTTAAAAAAATTATTTTGTAAAGCATGATTGTCTATTGAAGCTATTTGTACTGCGTGCAATTGCATCCTTAATTTAAACGCCCAAACAAAGGCTTTTTCAACTACCAGTTCTATATTTTTAGTCCCAAACTTGTCTAAATAATAGATTAACGCACAGTCATACAAGGTACGTACATAACCGTCACCTGTCCTATTCCTACCTTCATAAGTCGCTAAAGTCTCAATAATAGATTTGTAGATACCATTAGTAAGTAAAGTCTCAGATACATTCTTATCTTGATGTTGAATTTTATCTATCATTGTTTTGTAATAAGCAACCATTTCAAAGAAACGTTTACCATTAATAATTACTTGGTCAATTTGAAATGGAAAAGAGGTATTTTGAAGATCAATTTTTCGTTGATAATCAGCGTTATAATGTTCAGTAAAATGATGCCCTATTCGGTAAAGTTGTACATATGGATAGTTATCAATTGATTTGAAACTTATCCCTTTGAAAACACCAACTTCTTCTTTTGTAAAATATCTTGCAGAACGCCCTTTAGACCAATTGCGAATTCTAAAAAGATAATTCTCGAATAACGTTGAGAGTTCTTTAGATTCCATGGCTTCCCACTCTGTAACACTTCTTATCTTCTCAGTTTCAGATTCATCTTGCATTTCACGTAAATGATAGGCTTTCAATAAATCGTGCGGTTCTAAATCTTTACCTCTTGAATTTTGAGAATCAAAAAACTGGAAGGCTTCTGAAATATCATTTAAAACTATTTGCACTAATTCACATTTTTCAAAAAAGAAATCTATTGTTTTTTTATCAAAGGAGCGAACTCGTCTTTCTATTTCATTATAGTTATTTTGAATGTTATAGATGGTTATTTCATTTTGAAATACGATATTTAATAAAGGTAGTTTATCAAAGCCTATATTCTTATAATCATTATTTTTCACAACAAGTTCCTTGCAATGTTTACTGATTGCATAAGCTATGAGATTTAAAGTAATTGAACGTTGCTGACCGTCTACAATATTTTGATTTACTAACTCATTTTTAACTTCTTCGTGTAATACCAAAGTTCCTAATCGGTAAGCCGATTTATCTCTATGAAGAACAATATCGTCAATTAGCTGATTTACATTTTTTATAGACCATTTGTAGGGTCTTTGATACGTAGGGATTGTAAGGTTGTTTTTTAGCAAAAGCTCTTTAACAAGTATCGTTTTTGGATTTAAGTTCATCGTAATTTTTTAGAAAACTGTTTTACAGATTAGTAATTTATAATAAATACAAATCTAATATGTATTTGAGGGGGATTTCTTTTTTTGATACTATTTTTTTAAATAATATGCGAATTTTACTATTTTTTGATTTGAAGCTTCTTTTCATTTACTATAATCGTTAAAGTTATTCGGTTTTTTTTGGTTTCAGCCATCTAAGCTATATGCAAAACCAGTTTCGCACATATCTACATCATCCACAAATGTAAAAAGTTTACAGCATAAAAAAACCTTTTTGTAACAGATTGATTTTAAAAATTTTACGACTTCGTATTGAATGTACTTTTACTATCAATAGCTTTAAAAAGAACCCCCTCAGTATTTCGGCTACCATGCTCTGCTCGATGCACTCGTTCTCTCGCATGGCAAGTATCAAAACAAAAACGGTGATGACACCCCCTCAGTATCACCACCGTTTTTTATATTTAAAATCAATAAAATCTATCCCAAAGTGCTCAAATCCTTAACGAAACCTGCAATGCCTCCTGCTTTCATGCTCGCCAGCAATCGGTTAGCATCACCTTGCTCGTTATTAGTCTCCAACCTTGCAGTCATTGCATCGTTCGTAAGCGCTTTTCACTATTGACTGAAAGTACCCCTCAGTATTTTTGCATAAAACGCAGTATTGGTGGAAAATTTTTTTTTATAAAAAATAAACTTGAAAATAAGAATGAATTTGCCTAATTTTGCATAAATTATTCATAATAAATCATGTTGATAGAATTTAAAGTATCGAACTATCGCTCAATTGGTGAAGAGCAAATTTTAAGTTTAGTGCCTGCGCCTAAGCAAAAAGACTATTTAGAGAACATTATCTCAAAAGGAAAATACAATGCTTTAAATGCTTTAGCTATTTATGGCGCAAATGGAAGTGGCAAAAGCAATTTATTATTGGCAATGGGTTTGTTGGACAAACTTGTTCATCTGTCAGCCCGCTCTTCCTCAATCACTAAATTACCTTATGACCCTTTTCTACTACGAGAAGGCTGGGAATCTAAACCCACGAAGTTTGAGATTACATTTATTATTGACCAAAATAAATACAGATATGGTGTTGAATTTTTCAAGGAAGAAATAGCCAGTGAATGGCTGTATAGGAAATCACAAGGCAGAGAAGTAGAATTATTTTTGAGAAACGGCGATACAGTAGATCCTTCATCGGGCTTTAAAGGCAATGCTAAAATTATTGATTTAGCCATTGAAGCCACAAAACCCAATGCCTTATTCCTTTCTACTTGCGATATGTTTAATGTCGAAGAAGCTAAACTTATCTTTCAATGGTTTAAGCATTTTAATAATATTGACGGCATTGATACCGAAGATGAAGAAATCAGAACTGTCACTATGTGGGATAATGAAGCAGATAAAGCCAATATTACGCAATATTTATTGCGTTTAAACCTTGGATTTGTTGGTATTGACATTTCAAAAAAAGATTTTACAGAAGCTGATTTGCCTAAAAATATTGCCGAAAATACGAAAAACATTTTAGTCAAAACATTGTCTGGTTCGCAAGGCTATTCCATTCAATCGCAACATAAAATGTATGATTCGGATGGAACACAAACCGATAAAAATATTACATGGAAATTTGATGAACGAGAGTCAAAAGGCACAATCAAAGCCTTGCATTTAAGTGGTCCTATTTTATGGGCTTTAAATAATGGTGGCGTTTTAATCATTGATGAAATTGAAGCAAAAATGCACCCGTTATTGACTCTTGACACAATTAATATTTTTCTAAACAAAGAAACAAATCCTAATAATGCTCAATTGATATTTGCAACGCACGATACCAATTTGCTGTCCTATTCCAATTTAAGACGTGATCAAATCTATTTTACAGAGAAAAATAATTGGGAATCAACTGAAATTTTTTCACTATCCGATTTTATTTATTTGGGAGAAAATGGTACGCCAAAATCAGAAAAAGAAAGACCTGATACCGATAAAGAAAAAAGATATTTTGAAGGAAGATACGGCGCAATCCCTTTTTTAAGTCCTTTTAAACCATTAAAATCAACAGAAAATGGCAAAAAAAGGTAAAGTAAAGAGATTTCAAGACCTTGAATCAAATGAGCGTCCTATAAGGTTTAGACGATATCAGTATTTATTTTTAATTGTATGTGAAGACGAAAATACCGAACCTCTCTATTTCAAAAACTTTAAGGAACAAATCCCTAATGAAACAATCTATCTGCGACATGTTGGCACAGGCAGAGATGCTAAAGGTGTGGTTGAAGAAGCCTTAAAAGAGAGGGATAAATTGTCTATTGAAGCAAAAAAAGAGGTAGATGTAGTTTGGGCAGTTTTTGATAAAGATGATGCTGATGAAAATGACACTAAAATTCAAAGATTTACAGATGCTTTTAACATTGCTGAAACAAACAAAATTAAAGCCGCATATAGCAATGAAGCTTTTGAATTATGGCTTCTTTTACACCTAACAGACGTGGATACTGTTCCACTACCCAGAAAAACAATCTATCATTTGTTGCAAATGCATATTCAACAACATAAAAATTATACAACATTTCAATATATACACGGCAATGGCGATATACTGACAATTATCCATGAAATCGGCAATCAACAGGAGGCTATTCGTCGGGCAGAATCTTTATTGCAAAAACATAAAGGGAAAAAGCCGATTCACGCTAATCCAAGTACACATGTTCATTTGCTTGTGAAGGAGCTTTTACAATGGATTGCCTATTTTTCTTATAAGCCCGATAAATAATATTCTCTCGCATGACACACTACAACACTCAAAACAAAAACGGTGATGATACCCCCTCAGTATCACCACCGTTTTTTATATCTAAAGCCTTTGAAATCTATCCCAAAGTGCTCAAATCCTTAACAAAACCCGATATGCCGCCTGCTTTCATGCTCGCCAACAATCGATTGGCATCACCTAATGTCGTGAATTGACCAATCAAAACACGATAAATGGTAGAAGAGCCTGAGCCGACTACATGCACCAAAGCCGGTTGCTTATATTTAGTTTCAAGACCTGGCGCAATGCTTTTCACATTTGCCCATTGAGAAAAACTACCTGCCTGAACGGCAAACCCTTTGTTAGCCACCCGCGCATTCGAACCATAACGGAACAAGCCCGTGCCAACTGGCGCACTACCCGGCTGGCTGCTCGGAGTTGTCGTGGAACCCGTCGTTGAGGTCGGAGTCGTGGATGGCGTCATCTTTCCCGCCCTGTTCAGTGCCTCCTGCACAGCTCTGGCAGCATTGATGCGCCCATAACCATATTTGACCGATTGCCCATTGGAATATTCACTCGGAGAACCCACTTTATCGGCTGTCATCATCAATATTTGCTTCACTTCTCTCGCTGTTAGATTCGGATTGGCAGACAATATCAAGGCGCATATGCCCGCTACAAGGGGCGTCGCGCTTGATGTGCCGCCAAAATGCTGATAGCGACTGCCTCTGTCAATGCCATCGCCATAATACCATTTGCCCGCGCCCACTTCGCCTGGAATACCTGTATCCCAGAAGGCTCTGGCAGCTAAAATGGGCCATGCCCCGTTGGATGGTGCGGATATGGTCAATTCACGTCCGCGATTGGAGTAATCAGCGTGATCATCATCGCTCGTGGTTGCCCCTACGCAGATGACGTCGGGGTGTTTGCCATAGACGTTGAGGGTGTCCATATCTTCATTGCCAGCTGCAAAACAAATGACGCAGCCCTTGCCACCGCGTCCGTCACGCGCTGCTTTAGCAATCGCATTTATTTTATCAGAACCGAGTGCAAAATTAGGGTCAACAGTTCCCCAAGAGCAACTCACCACATCCGCTCCATTGCGAATGACATAATTAAACATGGCTTCTGTGCTTTCGATACTAAATCCCGTACCGCTCAATGGCATAAAACGAGCCGCTGGTGCTGCACCGCACATACCACCGTTTTGAGGCGCAATCGCCACACTCGCGCAAGGTGTGCCATGCGTAAAACTGGGGTCCCCTGCTTGTAAATTGGACGAATTGTTCCATAAATCCCAGGGTTTGACGACTTTATCCTTCAAATCAGGATGTGAGAGGTCAATGCCATTATCAATCACTGCCACCGTAATATTTGGATTGCCGTAGCCATCGAGTAACCGCCACGCTTCCGCTACTTTAGAATCCGCCCCCACTTTCATCTGAATTGACGAGTTGTCTGGCACTCTGCCTGTGTTTTGCAAATGCCACATTTGTCCCCAAAGTCGAGCGGCAGGTTGAGCAAATGCATAGTGATCGAGCGGTGTATCAATATCGGGTTCAGCCCATTTGACTTCATCTTTGACTTGCAATGCCATAGCCGTTTTCAAGGGATTTGAAGAGGCAGGCGTTACCACCGCTACCACTTTACTATCCTCCCGACGCTCTTTCAGATCTAATGAAAACTCTTTCAAAATTGCCAACTGTTGTGCTTCTGTTACGCCTTTGCTGAAAGTAATGTAAATTGAGCCTGTCGGAATCAACGGTCTATCGCTGCCGGGAGCAGTATAGACGTGAGTGCCGACCTCGACTTCGTCCAAAGAGCGCATTAAGTCCAATTTGTCATTGATTTTTTCACCTTTTTTCTTCTTGACGGACACCATTTCAAAGCCGCCAAGACTCGGGTGAACGACTTTTTTGATGTCAGGTTCGAGTTCGGATTCACCGAGGCTTCTCGTTTGAGATTTTTTGACGCCGACGTATTTTGTACTTTTGGTCAACACCAATTCACCTGCACCGAATTTTACTTTTAACTGTGCCATAGATTTTTTGGATTAAAAATTATAGAAGTATTAAAATGAAAGGGCAAGTTCCATATTTTTTTTTAAAAATACAAAAATTTACTGAGGGGTAAATGTTTGATGGACAATATTTTATGAGAATCATTTAATTTTGATGTGTTTTAAATAGCTTTGAAATTAAAATAAATAAATATGCCCAATCATTACAACGTCTCTACCGATAAAACCTTGCTCGACCCCTCAGTCATTCACGCTTTTTTGACCGATTGCTATTGGGCTAAAGGCATTCCTTATGAAAATGTTTTGAAACGCATCCAAAATTCTCTGTGCTTTGGCGTTTATGATAGCAACAGCCACCAAGTCGGCTTCGCCAGAATCATCACCGATTCCGAAAGTTTTGCTTATTTGGCGGATGTGTTTATCTTACCCTCGCATCGTGGGCAAGGCTTGTCCAAACAACTGATGACCTATATTATGGCGTATCCAGATTTGCAAAATTTGAAGCGTTTTATGCTCGCCACAGTGGATGCTCATTTGGTTTATGCGCCTTTTGGTTTTCAACCCATTCAACATATAGAGAGGTGGATGGAAAAGGTTAATTTGACTGTTTATGATTAAAAAATATACAAAGGCAATTTGTTGAAATAATAAATTTATAGATTAAAGTATTGATTTTCAATGATTTATCATTTATCATTCATCATTCATCATTCATCATTCATCATTTTCTCAATTATGACTCAACTCGTATTCGCCACCAACAACCCACACAAAGTTCAGGAAGTCAATCAAATACTTGAAAATATGATGCGTATCGCTTCATCACGCTTTGCGTTGACTGAGGGGGTGTCACTCCTTAAAAAATTCAATATCGTGACCATGAGTGCTATCGGTCACACCGCCGATTTGCCTGAAACGCATGAAACTATCATAGAAAATGCGATTGAAAAAGCTCAATTTCTCCATAAAACGTACAATATTGCTTGTTTTTCAGAAGATACGGGGCTTGAGATTGATGCATTAAATGGTAAACCGGGCGTACATACTGCGCATTATTCAGGCTCGCGCGACCCTCGAAGCAATATTGATTTGGTGTTGAAACAAATGGGGGAGACGCCGCACCGTTCCGCCCGTTTCAGAACCATTATTTGCCTTATTTTAAACAATGAGCAGCATATTTTTGAAGGCATTTGTGAAGGAAAAATCCGTTTTGAACCCTCTGGTACTGAGGGGTTCGGCTATGACCCCATTTTTCAGCCCGATGGCTTTGATGATACCTTTGCGACTTTATCGGCTGAGATAAAAAACAGTATTAGCCATAGAGGTAAAGCCATGCAGCAATTATTAGATTTTTTGAAAAAATAAATGTCAAATTATTATAAATTGCCAGACAAAATTATTAACATTGCAAAAGATTAAATCTTCTTAACCCTTGAAAATCAATTTGTTATGACTAACCTTCTTTAATTTCTACTCTTCTTTCAGCCCGATATTTATCTTATTTAATTAACTCAACACACCTCATTTACCAATGACAACTTTAGATAAATTCAATATTTCTATGCGCATTTTATTGGTCGGCTCGGCTCTTTGGGTTGGCGCAATGGTCTTTAAGGGCGATAAATACCTTCAAAAAGCCCTTGATAAAATCAATGCAGCACAATCTGAAATCAAAGCTGCTCAAACCAATATCAAAGATGCCCGTGACAGCCTCAAAGTCGTGCAATTGCAATTAGAAAATCTGAATAAACTCGCTAATGAGACGCATTCTACGCTGACTTTGCTTCGCGTAGAACGCACTGCCATGTCCGAAAAATTTGATAGAATGATATGGAATAGCAATACTATTCTTGAAAAACAAAAACAGACTTTGGCAGATATTAAAAAACATAGAGAGTTCTTGATTGCTGAAATTAATAAGATGAATATGGAACAGTAAGGAGTTATGAGTTATGAGTTATGAGTTGAGAGTTATGAGTTTCTGTAAATAGCTAATAACTAAAAATGTTTAAATAATAACTAAAAACGTTTAACTGATAACTGAAAATGTTTAAAAATGAAAATAAATATTTAAATTATAACTAAAAACGTTTAATGAATAACTGAAAACATTCAACGAATAACTAAAAACGTTTAAAAAAACTTATCTATGAAAAACCTGATTTTAATTATAATGGTTTTGATACCCCTCAGTATATCGGCTCAAATTCGCTTAAACGACAAGCTTGTTACTGGCGATACGATTCCTGAATGGTACAATAAGAGTACTCAAAAACCTTCGTATGTGGTGAAAGGAACGCAGATAACCGTTATGGCGGACACTATTTATTTAGTGAATGGAATCCGCTACGGCTATTATCAAAAATTGCAAGAACTCAAGGAATTGATACAGACGGACAGTGCCGAAATCATAGCGATGGAGATGATGAAAGGTTACGAACGGGCAATAGATTCATGCCGTTCCTATTATTTAGAACTCTTGAAAAATGCAGAAAAAACGGATGCCACCAGCACTTTTTTTATAGACCAAACAAAGCAAACAGTCGCCAGTGCTCAATCGACTTTGATGAATGCCGATAAACAGTTGGATTTGGCGAATAAACATTTGGAGACAGCGAATAAAAATTTGGATGAAGCAAAGGCTTTGATTCATAAAAGCATTCGCTTTGGCTGGTTGGATAAAATCATTATCGGGGCAAGTTGTTTGCTCGTGGGTTTTGCTATTGGCAAGTTGTAATTTTTTGTCATTCAGAAGGAATCTCTTTTGAGTAATAGTAAAGGTAAAAAGAGATTCCTACCTGAATGACAAAAAAATTCTACTTAATATCCACCAATTCAACATCAAAAATCAAGACAGAATTTTTAGGGATGCTGCCTTGTCCAGCACTGCCATAGCCCAAAGCAGATGGAATAAGCAACTTACCTTTGCCGCCTTTTTTGAATTTTTGAAAGCCAATTTGCCAGCCTTGAATTAAGCTACCCAGACGAAAATCAACACCCGTTGTGTTTTGGTCAAATACAGTTCCATCGATTAAATAACCTTTGTATTTTACAGTCACGATATTGCTCGGCGTCGGCATTTGAGTGCCTGTGCCAGCAACGTCAGTGGTATAATACACACCTTCGGGCGTAGATAGGGCGGTCAGTTTATTATCCGCAACGTACTTTTTGATGAGTTCAATGTCGAAAGCCAATTGTTCTTCAGCAGATTTTTCTTTTTTACAAGCAAAAACTGATAAAAGAGATAGGAGAAGCAGTAATTTTTTCATGTATTTTTTTTATAATTGTTAGATTAAAGTGCAAATTTAAAAAAAAAATGGATTCCGAAGCGAATTCGGAACCCATCCCAACAAAAACTCATTTTTAACCATTACTTACTGATTCACTCACGAACCTAATTTCTTTCAACCTCTTTATATATTGCAAAGAAGAACATTTCAAAAAAACGGGTTCAAATATGAATAAGAATCCATCCCAACAAAAACTCATTTTTAACCATTACCTGATGATTCACTCACGAACCAAATCTCTTTATATGTTGCAAAGAAGAACATTTCAAAAAAACGGGTTCAAATATAAATAAGAACCCATCCCAACAAAAACTCATTTTTAACCATTATCTGTTGATTCACTCACGAACCTTCATCACTTTTTTGACAGCCCTAAAGCCGTTTTTCGAGATCGTAATAAAATATACACCCTGTGGCAATTCCGTCAAATCAATCTGTATTTTTCCAAAAGACTCTTTAGAATTTGGAGCATAATTTTTATTAAATCTTATTTGACCTTGAATATCTGTTATGCTCACGTTGATTGCCAATTCTTTTTCAGCCTGCATTGAAATGGTTACTAAATCATTCACGGGATTTGGATAAACCAAAAGAGCTTCTTTTTCAGCCATTTTTCTCAATGCTATACTTTCTGTCGAGAACATTTCTGTTTTTGAATAAGGCGCATTGAGGCAATCCGTTTTAATTCTCATTTCATACATCGTACCTGTTTGCAAATTGTTTAAAGTGCAATAAGGTACTTTAGATTTAATGCTCGACCAGCTATTCTGACTGAGGGGTTTGAATTCTAAAGTATATTCTGCTACCCCTGCAATGGCTTCCCATGTAATATCTGCTGATTGATTTTGAATGCTTTTCACTTGAATCGTTTTCATCGTGCAGCTTCTTGTAGCTGCTGGTAAAATGCCATCTGAACTCAAAATCACGCCTCTTTTTTTATCTAAAATAGCCAACATCCGCGCTTTTTGACCATTTGTGAACATATACATACAAGCGTCATTCACATAATCCATATAATTCATGCTCATATCGAGCGTTTGAATGCCTTTGCAAGTGCTATACTGAGGGGTCGTCGGGCAGCCGCTATGTTCCATTTTTTGAGTCGGCGTGTCATCCACATAATCGTTTCCGCAATCCGAATCACCCCAAATATGAAATAAACCCAACCAATGACCTACTTCATGTACGCATGTTCTGCCGAGATTAAAAGGCTTGGCTGCTGTTCCATTTGTACCGAAGGCTTTAAAGTCAATCACGACACCATCTATAGAAGCTGGCATACCTGGGAAAGATGAAAAACCCAACGATTTTGAGCCCATATTGCAAACGTATAGATTCAAATATTTAGCTGGATTCCACGGAGCAAAACCGCCTTTCGCTGGTATTTTCATATCGTCACTCACCGCCCAAACGGTTTTTGGTGTTTCGTGGCGAACGATTCCGATAGTCGGATTGCCATCAGCATCTCTGGTGGCTAATTGAAAATGAATGCCGCAATCGGCTACAAGGCTTTGAAATACTGAGGGGGTAGTGCTTATTTCATTGTTCTGTTTGTTGAAATCGCGATTGAGTGCTTCTATTTGTGAATAAACTTGCTCATCGCTAATATTTTCAGTGTTTGTTCTATAAATAATATGCACAACTACGGGGAGTGTAATATCTGCGCTGCGTGTTTGTAATTTTTGAGAAGCCATTTGACGGGCTATTTGACCTTCAAGCTCTTCAAGTTCTTGGTGCATCTGAGGATTTTCGACCAAATAGTTTTTCAACAATTCAGAAGATGTGCATTTAGAATCAAGATGTTGAGCATTTAAAACGGGGGAAAAGGCAATTAATAGTAAAATCAAAATGAGTTTCATAGTGTCAAATGGTTTTTCGTTTTGCTAATAGTATTTGTTAATCGGTTTGATGATTCAAAAGTATTCCCCCTCAGTAGCAAAGCCAAAATTTATTGTGGGAATTAGTTGATTTTACCGAAATATAGTTAGGAAGTCATTTTATAAAAAAACAAATGTTTACTTTAGATTAAACATGCTTTTTATTTATTAAATTTAAACCATTGATTATCAACACTCAACACATTTTTATTTTAAGAAAACATACGTCACATAAAAGAATATAATTAAAATTCATTTTAAAGCCTACACCTAAATTGTTAGATTTTGGAGGTTTTAGGATTAAAATTTAGAGAATTGAGGTACGTTTTGGCGTTTTTTTTAAATTTAATGAATCAAAATTTAAAATCTGTGACAGCTATTTTGGGGATTTTATATGCCCAATTATGTGTATCGTACCACGAATTGACGAATTGACAAATATTTGCTAATTTAGGTATTGACTATTAGATGTTGACACCTAAATTCGAAAATCTTCGTTAATTCGTCAATTCGTGGTACGACACACGTAATTATAAAATTCGATCACCTTTTTTTCCTCCATTTCCCAATTCAAAACAACCGCCGCTTTAAGGCAATTTTGCTGTAACGCTCTGTATAGTTCTGTATCATACAGCAATAAATTCAGGGCATTTAAAAGCAAATCTAAATCTGTTTTTTCAATTAAAATAGCTACATTAAATTCATCGTTAAGTCGTTGATATTCAATGAATTGGGTGCATATTTGAGGTACTCCCGCTTGAATATAATCCAAAAATTTATTGGCTAAAGAATACTGATAACTCAAACCTTTATCCTCAGAAATATGCAAACCAATGGCAGCTTGTTGAGTCATATCAGCCAAATCTTTTGGTTGAATATAACCTAAAAATTTAACCTTATTTCCCAACTTCATGTCTTTAACCATACCCCTCAGTATTGAGCCCAAATCGCCGTCTCCAGCAATCCACAACTCCGCATTCTCAATATATTGCATCGCTTCAACGGCAGTTTCCAAACCGCGCCCTTCGTTTAGATTACCTTGATACAATATTATAGGCAATTTTTTATGGGTAATGGGTAATGGGTGATTGGTAATGGGTGATGGGTGAACTTCCGCTTTTGCCAAAGGCATTCCTTTGGGGATTGAGGGGCTTGAGTGATTAGCGAATTCTCCCTTTGGGGGTTGGGGGGCTTGGGCTTGTCGATTGGGCAGATTTCTAATAACTTCAAATTCGACATTATAACGCCTTTCAAATTCATCTGCTACGCTTTGACTGACGGTGTAGCAATATTTTAATTTCGGTACAACAAACTTTTCAACACCTAACCAAATGCGTCGAATCATGGGACGGCGAACTACTTCGGGCACTTCCGTAAACAACTCGTGTGCATCATACACACACGGCTTACCCCCCCTCAGTATAGACACTAAAAAACACGGTAAAATAGTATCCAAGTCAATACCGCAGACAATATCGAAGCGTTGAAACAGCAGCCAAAAGAACAAACGGAGGTTATATTCTAAGTAAAAAAATTTGCCTTTATTGAAAAATAATTTAAATCTTTTATGTTTAATAAATTGATTATCAAACGCTTGTGAATCTTTAAGTCGCCTTCCAACCAATAATACCTCATACCCCTCAGTCGCCAGCGATTCGCCTATGCGTATCATCCGACGGTCATAAACCAAATCATTCGTCACCGTAAAAATCATTCTCATTGTTTCGTTAATTGTTATCCGTTATTCATTATTAGCATTGACAGATTAATAATGAGAATAACGGGTTGAAATAATCGCGGAGCGATTGAATATGAATAACCCTCGATGGAATCGGGGGATAAAGGCAGCAGTTTTAACTAACCACGAAGTGGTTGAATGTGTAAAAGTTTCAATAAATGACTATTTTACATTCAACTGCTCCGCAGTTATAGACAGTATCTCTGGCATTGTCCCCCCGATTTCATCGAGGGTTATTCACATTCAATCACTCCGTGATTATCAATATATAACTCGCATTAATAACCAATCATAACTTAAACTTATCATTTTCCTTTTTCAAAATGCCTTCATCGAGCATAAAACCGATGGTTTGAATCACCTTTGTTCGGTGTTTTTCAGAAAAAGAATCAGCAATATCTTTCAAACCCAGAGCCTCTCGTTTGAGGAGTTTTGTTATCTTTTCTTTGAAAATATCAAAATCATTGGTGTTCAATTCATCTGTATTTTTTTCAAGACAAATATCGCACACACCGCAAGGCTTCGCATCAATTTGACCGAAATAATGCAACAATTGTTGTGAGCGACAAATGCCTAACTCGGCATATTCAATCGCTTTTTTCAATCGAAACTCAGCCCGTTTTTTACGAAACATATAGAGCGTATAATCAATCGTAAGGTGTTGAGCATCAGCGCGTTCGCGTAAAAAAGTGAGTTGGGGCTTATCTTTTTTAGGGCGATAATCGATGATATTATCCAAATGAAAACGATGCAATATTTTCTCTAAATCCATGACCGACATTTGTAGAAATTGCGCCAAACGCTGTTCATTAAAATCCACATAATCCGTCATCACGCCTTGAAAAGCCCTTAAAATTCCCTTAATAATTTTGTCATAACCCTTGTTTTTCAACTCATAATCATACAACGTTTCCCGATTCACAATCACTTTTATACTTGAAGAAATAAACACTCCCTCAGTAAAAGCGACCCAACCGTCTTGCTCCAGCACCTTAAAACAAGAGTATGTTTTCAATAAATCCAATTTGAAACGCTCCGTAAATTCCACGATATTAAAATCATAACTTTCTCCTTGACCACCACCGACTGCCAATTGTAAATAGCTGCCCAAGGCTTCATAAGTGCGCCGAATATCTTTCATATCAGGGAAAGCCATCTCAAATTGATATTGCAAACTCGATGCATCAACTTTATTATACAACAAAACGCTGTAAGATTTTTTACCATCGCGACCACCTCGACCTGCTTCTTGAAAATATGCTTCGAGTGAATCAGGCAAATCGATATGAACCACCGTCCTCACATCGGGCTTATCAATGCCCATCCCGAAAGCATTGGTGGCGACGATGACCCTCGTTTTATCCGTAATCCAAGCGTCTTGTTTGAGATTGCGCTCATCGGGTGAGAGACCGGCGTGATAAAAATCGGCTTTGATTTTATGTTGTAATAAATACGCCGCTAATTCCTTCGTCCGCTTGCGATTTCGAGCATAAACGACCGCACTGCCTTGTATTTTAGAGAGGATTTCGTAGAGTTTCGCTTCTTTATCCTCTACATTTCTAACGACATAAGCCAAATTAGCTCGATTAAAATCCTGCTGAAAAACCCTGTATTTCTTATCAATATCTCGTTTAAATTCTAATTTTTCATAAATATCCTGCACCACTTCGGGCGTCGCTGTGGCGGTCAAAGCCAAAACGGGTACATTGGGTAAATGCTCTCGAATAGCCGCAATTTGTAGATAAGAAGGGCGGAAATCATAACCCCATTGACTGATACAATGGGCTTCATCAATGGCTAAAAGATTGACTTTCATACGCTTAATGCGCTCGATAGCCAACTCCGTCATCAAGCGTTCGGGCGATAGGTAGAGAAATTTCAAGCCGCCATAAACGGCATTGTCCAAAATGCGGTCAATGTCTTTATAATGCATGCCCGAATAGACGGCGGCGGCAGTAATACCCCGCTTTTTAAGGTTTTCCACTTGGTCTTTCATCAAAGCAATCAACGGCGACACCACCACGCAAACCCCCTCAGTACACAAAGCTGGAATCTGAAAACAAACACTTTTACCCCCGCCCGTCGGCAACAGCGCAAGCGTATCCTGCCCGTCGAGAACGGATTGAATGATGTCGCGTTGCAAAGGGCGAAAAGTATCGAAGCCCCAATGCTCTTTGAGAATGTGTTCGGGTGTGTGCATAATAGCAAAAGTAAAAAATACTGAGGGGTATCTACCGCTTTTTTCATTGTTTTATTTAAAATAAATCCTTCTAAAAATCTTTTTCATTATTATACAGTTTCATAGAGAAGTAGATGTGTGCAGAGAGAAGTACATCAAACCTTATTTTAAATCGCAAATTCTTGAATCTGTCGTTTATGTCTGAAAAGGATAGAGAAATAAATAACCAGTTGTTACACCCCTCAGTATTATATCTCACATGGGCAGTCTCCATAAATTCTATTTTTTCAAAAAGCGTTAAATTCTTCAACGTGTTGAAGAATTTAACATTAATTCCTTCAACACGTTGAAGGAATTAACAAAATTTACTTAATTTTGAGAAAAAATAGACAATATGAATATCAATAGAGCTATCGAAACAACGCTAATTGAGCGGTTAATTCCCAAAAAGGTTAATATTATTTTTGGTACACGGCGTGTAGGAAAGACTTTTCTTTTAAAAAAAATACTTTCAAATATTGGATACAAAACCTTGTTTTTACAAGGCGAAGATGCTGATACACAGCGTCTTTTAGCAGAAAGAAGCATTGCTAATTATCAAAGAGTATTACAAAATATAGAACTTTTGGTCATTGATGAAGCCCAAGCAATTCCCGAAATTGGGAAAATTTTAAAACTCATTATTGATAATATTGAAGGAATTCGAGTCATTGTAACAGGTTCTTCGGCTTTCGATTTAGCAAATCTTTCAGGTGAACCATTGACAGGAAGGGCATTTTTTCATGAATTATATCCCATTTCACAACAAGAATTGATGGAGCAAGAGAATGCTTTGCAAACCAATCAAAATTTGGAAGAAAGATTGATTTATGGTGGTTATCCTGAGCTTTGGAATTTACCTTTTGGAGTAACCAAAGCTGAGTATTTGAAGGAGTTACTAAATACTTATTTGCTAAAAGATATTATAGCTTTTGAAGGAATCAGAAACAGTTCAAAAATAAGAGATTTGCTAAGATTGATTGCTTTTCAGATTGGTAAAGAGGTTTCGTTAGAAGAACTAAGTAAACAATTACAAGTTAGCAGGAATACGGTTGAAAAATATCTTGATTTATGCAGCAAAGTATTTGTTTTAAAGAAAATCGAAGCTTTTAGTGGAAATCTAAGAAAAGAAATTAGCAAAAGCTCCCGTTGGTATTTTTGGGATTTGGGCGTCAGAAATGCCTTAGTTAATGATTTTAGACCTCTTGCTTTGAGAAATGACAAAGGTGAATTGTGGGAAAATTACTTGATTTCTGAAAGACTTAAATACTTGAGATACAATAAAAGTTTAGCTGAAACTTACTTTTGGCGGACCTACGATCAACAAGAAATTGACTGGCTGGAGCATGAAAATGGGCAAATTTCAGCGTTTGAATTTAAGTTGAAAGAAGCTAATGTAAAAATCCCAAAAGTGTTTTCGACAACTTATCCCGAAGCCACTTTTTCAGTTATCAATCAAGACAATTATTTGAATTTTATCACTGCATGAACTGCCTCATGACAACTCACTGACCCCTCAGTATCAATCCGCCATGATACCTTTATTTTAAATACTCACTGACTTTTTTTTTAATAAATTCTTTCACAGTTGACCAAGTTTGCTTTTTGAGGCTAATAGGGTCTTCGCTTTCTTCGGCATCAGCAAAATAGGTAATGGCTTGAGGAACAGTGATGAACAAATTTTGAGTAGCGTATTTTTCTTTATGAAAATTAATAAAATCGAGTATTGAGTAATGATTTAAAAGCTCTGCCACATCCCAAAAATCCTTCTTTTTAGCTCTGCCTAATATGGCTTGTACTTTCATTGCAATTATATCTTCTGTTGAGAACATTCTGATACCTTCAATATTGAGTTCAGGTCTAATTTGTGGATGCGGATAGCGAACAATATCAATTTTTATTTCATCTATAAAACAAAAAATACCGAAACGGGGTGTTGTTGATCTATTATCGAATGATGCGCCAAATTTATTTTTTAGAGCGTTGATTATTTCAGTATTTTCAAAAGGTTTGTTAGTGAATAAGTCTAAATCAACAGACATTCTATGTCCATATAAAAGTGATAAAGCTGTACCGCCCACCAATGAAAAATCCTGTAGTTCAGGCATTTCCATTATTTGATTTAATACGGAAAGAGCATGGGATTCAACTGTCTTAATGTGTAGCATTTAAATTCGTTTAGAGGTTTGTTAATTACAGCACTTGCTAAATACATAGTATGTTCAGGCAAAAATTTAGCATTGAGCAAAGCTTCTGTCACTTTTTCATCACCATAATAGCGGCGGCAATTGCGTATGTCATCCACATCGCCTCGTTCAAAGACGCGTTCGATGACAAAATTGGCTTTCGTATCGTAGTTGATATTTTCAAATACGACATCCCAAAAAATCCGTTTGTTAAATATAGGCTTTACTTTATTTTCCATTTTACAAAGATAGTATTCAATTAGCTTTTAAACCATATTCAAATGGTTATTGTTTTTCATTGCCCCCTCAGTATTGCCTCTCTATTATAAAACCAAATCGCTCGATTGTAATGGTTATTGCTTTGCGATGAAAATGGAATTGCCAAGAGAATCAAACCTGTGCCTATACTATATTGTGTCCAATTAATTTTGCGGTCTTTGATGGAAGTTAACATGACTGTCAAGCCAACAACGGAGGTTGCAAAACTCAACCATTTCTTATTTTCATAACGTTTAAATTCTCTACTCGGCATAACGTAGAGATTCATTTGATGCTTCAAATTTCGCTTGAAAATGCCGTAAGGTATCTGTTCTCCATTCTTTTCAAAATAGCCGTTTTGTAATAGAATGGTGTTTCTATCATAGTTTTTGGCGAGACTATCGGTGAAAATATTGGTTTGAGCCTTTGATTCAAGATAAAAACAGGCAATTATTAAGAATAAGCAATAGGGTTTTATGTTTTTCATTTATGATTTATTTATGCCACCAATATTTTTTTCGCATAATCAATACATTTAGCCACTTCCTTCACCGCATCAGATCCTTCTGGAATCTCATATTCCAATTCAACAGTTGCAGGGAATTTGTATTTCTTAGTTTTTATCAACATTAAAATCTCTTTGATGGGCGTATCGCCTTTGCCCCATGTCAAATTCCCTGCACCGTTGGCAGCAGTCGTGCGGTCTTTTATGTGCATAGTTGTAATTCTATCGTGCTTGGCTTCTATCA
Organism: Saprospiraceae bacterium; assembly: GCA_043744275.1. Taxonomy (GTDB): domain Bacteria; phylum Bacteroidota; class Bacteroidia; order Chitinophagales; family Saprospiraceae; genus JAAFJT01. The sequence continues at coordinate 3,605 of JAYTUY010000024.1, read as the reverse complement.
ATGCCAAAAGCGATTCCTTTGTATTTGTACCGCCCGCCGCTATATAATGTCCGCAATCCAGATTCAAAGAATTATATGGTGATTGACTCAATGCCACATCCCAAAGTGTATCAGTGGCTTGTAAATGAGCGTGATAACCGACATAAATCTTGTGTTTAGTGCCTAAATCGCCCAATCTTTTAGTTTGAGCTGCATCCGTTGGTAACTCTAAAGTAACGGAGGTAGCACCCAAAGCTTTAGCGGCTTTCATACCATATTCTATTTCAGCATCTGAATTATTTGCTCCAAAAGCATTCGGTTTGAAGGCATAAATAGTGACTCCAGCAGCATTAAATTTCTTACGGACTTCTTTAAACTTATCCATTGAAGCGGTGGCTCGCCATTCAGCTACTTTTTTATTGTACTCAGCCATTTGAGCTTTTTGCTCGTCTGTCAACGTAGGTCTTTGACCATTTTTAGGCGGCGGACCCATTTGGATAGGGTTTTTAGGCTTGCCTGCATAAGTTTCGGCAGGGTCGCCCATCATTTCAATAGCACCGACGTTAGCGTCTATGCAGAATTTCAGGAGTTGATCAATATCGTGGGGCATACTTCTAAAGGAGTAAGTAATAGCACCCATTTGCACTCCACCGAATTTAGAATTGGGTTTCATGAGCCACCAATCAGTGATTTTATTGCCAAATACTGAGGGGGTGTTCAAAAACAAGCCCGTAGTGCTTAATGCCGATAAGGTTAAAAACTGGCGACGTGAAATATCATTTTTCATTGTAAAGAATTTGATAAAGAGTAGAATGAAATTTAATTTAACTTGATTGTGTGTAAAGATAAAAAATTATCTTATTTTGGTCGTTGTTCTAACTAAATACTCAATTTAATATCGCTGAAATACCATTTTGCAGACATATATTTTAAAACGAAAAATTTAACTATTATACATGCAAACATCTACTTCCAATTTACGCTATCCGTGGTATGTTGTCTCTGTACTCATGCTGGCTTATATTTCCTCATTTATTGACCGTCAAGTTTTGGCTTTATTGGTCGAACCCATCAAAAGGGATTTTGGCATCAGCGATACGCAAGTTGGCTTACTGATTGGTTTCAGTTTTGCTATTTTCTATACCTTTTTGGGTTTGCCCATTGGTTGGCTGGCAGATAGACGCAGCCGTAAGATGATAATCGTCATCGGTATCACCGTTTGGAGTATCATGACAGCCTTGTGTGGTTTAGCGAATACTTATTGGATTCTGTTTTTCTTACGCATGGGCGTTGGGGTAGGAGAGGCGGCTTTATCGCCAGCCGCTTATTCCATCATTACGGATTATTTCCCTAAAAGTAGATTGGGTACGGCATTGGGCTTTTACAATATGGGTGTCTATTTAGGGTCAGGTTTATCTATTTTATTAGTCGCTTTGATTATAAAATTGGTGAGCGTAACTGGTATGTGGGATTTACCCATCGTTGGGCTTGTTCGTCCTTGGCAAACAGTCTTTTTCATGGTCGGTTTACCAGGGTTTTTAATTGTTGCACTCATTATAATGACTATTAAAGAACCTATTAGAAAAGGGGCGGGTCATTCGGTAGCCACCACTTCTGAAATACGCCAATATTTTAGAGACAATCAAACAGCCATTTTAAGCCTGAATGTCGGTATTGCCCTGATGGCGATGGCTACTTATGGCGCGACTTCTTGGACGACCTCTTCACTCATACGGGTTTATGGCATGACGCCCAGCCAAGCAGGTTTGCTGTTTGGTGGTATAGTCACAATATTCTCTACTCTCGGAGTGATTACGGGCGGAAGATATGCGGATGCACAATCTCAAAAAGGTATTGTGGATGCCAAAATGCGCGTTCCATTTCAAGGCATGACGGCGGCAGCTATTATTGCTTTATTAATGTTGTTGACGCTGTCTTTTTATGGAAAACCACCAATTGAGTTGATTGTTACTTTGATTTGTCTCTTTTGTTTTACCAGTTCATTGCCCTATGGAGCAGCTACGGCGGCTTTGCAAGAGATTATCCCTGCTAATATGCGCGGCACTTTTTCTGCTTTTTATCTCTTTGTTATCAATTTGATTGGCTTGGGTTGTGGTCCACTGTTGGTGGGATTTATCAATGATAAAGTATTTGGTACACCGCAAACCATTATGTTGTCCATGTCTATATCATTGCTCTTTGCTTCTACTTTATCGGCTATTATTTTGTATCGAGGTCTGAAACCTTTTGCTGTGACGGCACAGGCTTTGGTTATTTCTTAATACTTTCAAGCCTTCGCTTTTTCTCTTTTTTACTCATTTCTTTAATAATCAATACCTCTGGATGTTCAGATGTATAGCTTTTATTTTTTTCTAATTTTTGAACTGTTCCATCTACCCAAAACTGAATTGGTACCCGTTCCAGCTCTATCTTTTTCATATTTTACCTCAATGACTTTTTGACTGAAAAGGAGATTTGATGTTAATAGAAAGAAAAGAATGAGCTTGATTTCTAAAACGTGCTTTTTCATAAATAAAGGTTTTTTAGTTTAAAAAGTTTCAAATTATAAATGACTCTTGCCATACTGCAAATTTAAGTTTTATATCTTATACAGCACACCCCCCCTCAGTAAAAAAGCCTTTTGAGTCGTTTGGCTCAAAAGGCTTTTGGTTTATAGAATCAGGATTTATCCAGCCGAAGCCGAAGAATCATCACGCCACAGCATATCCCGTATAAGGGCGATTATAAGGTGCTTGAAAGGCTAATACAATATCTGACTTTTCAATACCTTGTTCTTCCAATTTGCCAACTAAATCTGAATCAGAAGCATCTTCTTGTACCCAGACTTTGCCGTTTTTAATGTCTATATGAAAGATAGGATAGTAAACACGTTGTGAACCTTCCCAACCAATATTTAAGATTTGATAATGATCGTTTTTAGTGTCAATTATGAGTTGTTCCTCCAACTCATCTTGTGGGTTAATATTGGGTTTAGTGTAAGGCATCTCTGCATAATGTTGCAAAGTTTTTATAATAATATTTCTATAACGATCTAATTTATTATCCATTTGACAATCTTAATTTGTTCTATCCCTTTTTCTGCTGAAAAGACTTGTTCGGCAGCCAAATCTATTTCTAATCTCAAACCAACTGACTTAATAATAAATGGGTCAGCCGTAATTGTCCAACCATCTGCTTCCAACGCTTCTCTAACGACTTGGTGAAATATGTCTCTTGCCATAAATAAGTTCTGATAGATGTTTTAAAATATTGAATACCGAGCCTTTCTATTATTGAGCAAATATAGTTGTTATTTTTGAGAGTCACTCTTAATACGAGCGGGGTTCAGCAAATTCTATTGAATTATCATAAATGAAAACTCTACCTACTATTTTGCTGATGAGTCTATCCTAAATTTTCAAGATAACAAACTACATTTTTTACTCGACACAGCATACCCCTCAGTAAAAAAGCCTTTTGAGTCGCTTGGCTCAAAAGGCTTTTGGTTTATAGAATCAGGATTATTCAGATTTTAAAGATGTTTAAGGATTGCCAAGTGCACGTAAGCGCATCCTTAAACATCTTTAAAATCCTACTAATCCTGATTCTCATTATTTATCCAGCCG
>JAYTUY010000023.1:0-8611 GCA_043744275.1 Saprospiraceae bacterium | reverse complement strand
TAGCGATTTTATCTAACTCACGGCTAACTGCCAAGCGTTTGATATTAAAAAGTCCATATTTTGATAAATCAGCTACTTCAAACCATTGCTTTTCAGGATTGCCTAATTTATAAGCATATAATTTGCTCCCATTTCCTATTAAAAAAGTACCATCAGGCAAAAGCACAAAATCTTCGCTTCCAGGGATAGCTTGAATAATAATTTCAGATGAATAGGTCACTGGATCCAACGATTTGATGTACCATGTTTGTGGGGTAGCTTTTTGAACATAAGCCAATTTTCCATCATTCAATCGAGCCATTGAGCGACCAATTCCTCCAGCCAATTGAACCGACGATTGGTCATCCACATTCACTATTTTTAAGTAATTATTGCTGCCACTTACTATAAAAAGGGCTAATTTTTTATCAGACAACCAACAGTGATAGCCAATATCTTGATGCATGGGCAGCAAATCGCGCCCAATATTGGTGCGATCGAGCGGATATGTCCATAGCCGCTGAGTCCCTTTTTGAGTCGCATCTACGCGGATGCATGAGATGTTGCGCCTATCGGGCATGAGTGTCGGGGAATACTCAGATTCACGAGTAGCCGTTACTTGCGTCAACACATTATTGAGAAGTGAGAGAGAATAAATCTCCGTCTGATTGGTATCATATGGCGTTTGCACAGCTACATAAAGCTCATTATTATTGACCCATTGAGGCTGATTGTTGTAGCCATAAGGATTAAAACTTGTCAGAAAACGCGCATTTTTAAAGGCAATTTCGTCTCCTGTTTTGTCCATGTCAAAACAGTAAATATTGGTAGTTGGCAACTGACATACTGAGGGGGTGACGAAAGCCAAGGTCACTACAATCGGGAGGTATTTGATGAGTGTTCGCATAGTCTTGAAATTTTAAAATTGAGTTAAAAATATGATTAATTATTTTTTCATTTTTTGTAAATAATAAAACGGAATTCCCAAAGCGATAATGAGTAATCCCCTACCCGTATTCGCTGTTTTGGTGTAAAGCAAAATTAAGCAAATTGTTAATGCTAACAAAATATAAATGATGGGTGTAATTGGGTAGCCCGGCACTTTGTAAGGGCGTTCCATATCAGGCTCTTTTTTTCTTAAAATAAATATGCCAGCGATGGTGACGACATAATAAATCAGCGAAACGAATGTCGCATAATCCAATAAATCGCCGTAAGTACCCGACAAACAGAGCAGCGACGCCCAAGCACCTTGAATCCACAATGCCATACCAGGCACATTGGCATCATTGAGCTTGCCCGCCCCTTTAAAAAATAAACCATCCTTTGACATAGCGTAATACACTCGCGCACCCGACAAAATCAATCCTGAATTGCAACCAAATGTAGAAATCATAATCAAAACAGCCATCAAACCAGCTGCAACACTGCCAAATATTTGAAAAGCCGCTGCCGTGCCCACGCGGTCATTATCTGCGAACATAATGCCTTTCGATAAAACATCTATGCCGTTAGGATCACCTTTTAAAGGCAATAAATTGAGGTAAGCGAGATTCGCACATATATATACGAAGGTGACGATGCCCGTACCCAACAACAGACTGAGGGGTATGTTGCGGCGAGGATCTTTTATCTCACCAGCTATAAAAGTAACATTGTTCCAAGAATCTGATGAAAATAATGACCCGATAATAGCCGTTCCAAGTCCTAAAACCAAAGCCATGCCGCCAATATTTTGAGTCACCCAAGCACCCGTATCGGTCTTAACGGTTTGAGTGGCTGCCCACGCGTCGGTAAAATTTTGACCCATTAAGCCTGATTTTGCGCCGACAATAAAACCCGCAATAATGAGCGCAAAAAGAGCAACTAATTTAGCAGAAGTGAAAACGAGCTGTATGATTCTACCATAATTAATGCCTCGGCTGTTGATATAAGTCAATAAAAGAATACTACCGATAGCGAAAAGCTGTGGCGCACTGATTTTTAAAAAACCTAAATCAAGTAGTATATTAGCCGGGCTGAGTGCGCCCCAAAAATGCCCTGTGTATTTGGCAAATGCCATCGCTACGGCTGCAATAGTGCCAGTTTGGATAACGGTTGCTACTGACCAACCATAAAGAAAAGCGGTCAAATCACCCCAAGCTTTCTTGATATAAACGAATTGTCCGCCTGCTTTAGGCATCATACCTGCCAATTCGCCATAGCTGAGTGCACCAAAAATGGTCATCACACCTGTCAAAAGCCATAGGAAAATCAGCCATCCTGCCGAGCCGACCGTTCGACCCATATCTGCTGAAACGATAAAAATACCTGAGCCAATCATGGAGCCTGCTACGAGCATCGTGCCGTCGAGTAAGCCGAGCGAACGGCGAAATTCATTTTCTGGTTGTTGTTCCGTCATTAGAATATATAAGTTGATTTTAATGAAAAGGCATTACTTTTTCTAAGGATTTTCTAAAAATCTTTTAAAAAAAAACAAGATAAAAAAACCTTTTGGAATGGCTTTATACTGAGGGGGTGTTTTTTTTAAGAGGATGCTTTAAATTAAAATCAATTAGAGGGATGACAGAATTGAAAGGCTGTATGACAATAAAGCAAGGGATATTTGAATATTTTATTCGAGGATGGCTATTAAAGTTGCGATTATTTTATTTCATGTGGGTTTTTGATACATTTTAAAATTAGCCAATCCCATGCGTTGAAAAAAATGTGAAAAGGAAACCCTTAAAACACCCAAGCCATATTTTGAACTCCGAGTAAAATTGATAGAAGAGGCTTCTTCAAAATACTTCGTTGGGCAAGTTACTTCTGCAATATCGAACCCTGCATACACAATTTGAGACAGCATCTCATTGTCAAAAACAAAATCATCGGAGTTGGTATTAAAATCAATACCCCTCAGTACTTCGCTCGAAAAAGCGCGGTAGCCTGTGTGATATTCCGATAATTTATAGTTGATGAGGAGATTTTGAGCCAATGTTAAAAAGCGGTTTGCTATATATTTATAAATAGGCATCCCACCTTTTAATGCGCCTTTTCCCAGAATTCGAGAACCCAATACCACAGGATACAACTCATCGCCGAGGATATTTACCATGGCAGGAATCAATTTCGGGGTATATTGATAATCTGGATGGAGCATAATCACAATATCTGCCCCCAACTCTAACGCCTTATTGTACAATGATTTCTGATTACCGCCATAACCTTTATTTTTTTCATGAACAATCACGTGACGAATGCCGATTGCTCGCGCCAAATCTTTGGTATTGTCTTTACTCGCATCATCGCAAAGCACCACCTCATCCACCAAAGGAAACGGGATTTCATTATAAGTTTTCTCCAACGTTTTAGCTGCATTATAAGCAGGCATCACAACGATGACTTTTTTACCATTATACATAAAACAAATTGTATTTTATTATTTCACTTCTTCATTTATAGCAATTGGTTCAGCCGCATTTTCTGCAACCTCTTCCGTTTTTTCCTCCTCCACTTTATCTTTCAAAAGGTCGCGTCTATTCAAAAAATTGTACCATTTAATGACTTTTTTGATGTCGCTGATATGTACGCGATCGCGGTCATGATCAGGCAAAACCTCAATAAAATAGCTGCGCAATTCCGAAGAAGATGCTTTTTCAGAAGGCACAGGATTCTCTGCTATTTGATTTTTCATATTTTGAAAAACCTCACCGACGGGCGTAGAGTCCGTATCCGTGAAAATAGAAATGGTTTCAAAGGGTGAAAATTGATGCTGGCGAGCTGGTACAAACTGACGGACTTTAGTATCAAAATCCTCGATAATAATGCCGTTGCTCCGTGCTGAAATGAGTTTATAAACACCCGATAAACCACCCACAGCGACCATATTTTTTACTTCTATCATTGTATTTTGATTTTTTTAATTGTAAAATTGAATTGATTTCTTTGAAAAACGCGCAAAGTTAATAAAAAGCGTTAATTGTTATTCGTTAATTATTATTCGGTCATCATTAATGAGAATTCCCAGCTATTGAACAATGAATAATGAACAATAATTAACCAACTTTGCGCTTATTAAAACTTTTCCTCACCAAAGCCCATACAATTAAGCCTATTAAAAGAGCACCCCACAAAGAAAGATTGATGATTGAAAAAACATTCAAACCTTCAAATATTACCCCTAAAATAGTACCTGCTGCAAACCCACTCAGAGCTATCCATTTAATGCTTTTCTTTTTAAATTTACTAAAAATTAAGGTCAAACCGAAGAAGCCTAAACCGATGGCTGATAGAATGGGAAAGCGTTTTTTTTGGGCTTTAATGACAAATTTTGCTTCATTTTTAAATTCTGAAGTAGAAAAAGTAGTATTTTTCTCAAAAGAAGGAGTCGTATTGTGAAGCAAAGTAGCATGAGCTGATGATGAAAATAACAGCGTTAAAAAAATTAAACCGGTTAAAAATTTGATGAATATTTTCATAGTATCACTCCCCTCCGCAGGAGTTTTTTATCAAAAATTAGTAAAAATCTTATTAGCATTCTCTGAAGTCACCTGTGCTACTTCTCTGAAATCCACCATTTTTATCTCAGAAATGCGCTGTGCTACGTGCTTAACATAACTTGATTCATTGCGCCTACCTCTAAACGGCACAGGTGAAAGATAAGGTGCATCGGTCTCCAAAACAAGGTTTTTCAAGGGAATTTCAGTAATAACAGGTTCTAAACCCCCATTTTTATAAGTCACCACGCCGCCAATGCCCAAGTAAAAACCCATATCAATTAACGCTTTCGCTTGCTCAATATTACCTGTAAAACAATGGAGGATACCCCCCTCAGTATAAAAGCTATTTTTTTGCAAAACATCAATCACTTCATCCATACTCTCGCGGCTGTGGATGATAATCGGAATGCCCAAATCTTGCGCCCAATGCATTTGTTGAATAAATGCTTTTTGTTGCAAAGCCAAAGTCGTTTTATCCCAATATAAGTCAATACCGATTTCGCCGATGGCGCAAAACGGACGTTCAGTCAAGTATTTTTCGATGATTTTTAACTCATTTTCAATATCTTCCTCTTTGACACTGCAAGGATGAAGACCCATCATGGCTGTGCAAAAATCGGGATTCGACGCTTCCAAAGCGAGCATATCGGCGTGCGTTTCGCTGTCAATGGCTGGTAAATAGACCTTCGTGACCCCCTCAGTACGAGCGCGTTCGATGGCAGCTTCGCGGTCATGGTTGAACTGTTTGACATATAGATGGGCGTGTGTATCAATTAGCATAAGTCGAACAAAATTTTTTTATGATAAAAAGAATGGGTTTAATTAAAACGAAATAGCTTTGCAAAATTACATGCATTCTATTCAATTCAACCAATTTCTATTTATTCAAGCAATATTTTAATTTATTTTAATGGCGAAAAAAGCAAAATTATATGTGGTTTGGGAAGGAGCAAAACCAGGTATTTACACCACTTGGGACGATGCCAAAGCGCAAATCCAAGGCTACCCGGGTGCCAAATATAAAGCCTTTGAAACCCGAGCCGAAGCTGAAACTGCTTTCAAAAGCAAGTACTCCAACTACTATGATTTTAGTAAAAAAACAGAAGCTAAAAAACCGCAAAGTGCTGACAATCAACGCATTATACAAGAGAGTATTGCTGTAGATGCAGCTTGCAGTGGCAACCCTGGGCTGATGGAATATCGGGGCGTTTACACCAAAACGAAGGTGCAAATTTTTCATCAAGGTCCTTTTCCACAAGGCACTAATAACGTCGGTGAGTTCCTCGCGCTGGTGCATGGATTGGCTTTTTTGAAGCGCGAAGGACATTTAACAATGCCTATTTATAGCGATTCTCGAACTGCTATTGCTTGGGTAAGAAATAAAAAATTGAAAACAGAATTGGTGCGCACTCCTCGCAATGAGCCTATTTTTGAATTGATAGACCGCGCCGTCAAATGGCTACATTCCAATACATACCAAAATCCTATTATTAAGTGGGAAACAGAAAATTGGGGCGAAATACCTGCGGACTTTGGGAGAAAATGAGTGTAGTTGAAAATTGAGAGTTGAAAATTCCACAAAACTCTCCATTTTCAATTTTCAATTCATAACTAAAAAGTGTCATTAATTTGTTTATTTTATTGAAAATCAATATTGTATAAATTTTGAAAAGATTAATCGGAGAATATTCAGGGCATGAAAAAGGAACTTTGGTGATTGCATTGGCTGCTATGCATGGGAATGAACCTGCGGGTGTGCTGGCATTGCGCGACCTATTTCAAATGCTTGAAGATGAACCTAAAAAGAATCCGCACTTTCATTTCAAAGGGCGAATGGTGGGTATGATTGGCAATTTGCAGGCTTACGAAAGGAAAATACGGTTTGTTAAGAAGGATTTAAATCGAGAATTGACGCTTGAAAACATAGAAAAAACCAAACAGCCTATCTTTTCAATGGGTCAAAATCAACTGGCTTTTGAAGATTTAGAATTGATTGAACTAATACAATGCATTGAAAGTCAAATCAATACGTATAAGCCTGAAAAAATAATTGTTGTGGATTTGCATACCACTTCCGCAGCTGGCGGTATTTTTACCATTGTTAGTGAAGATAAAGAGAGTTTGGATATAGCTCGTACACTTTATGCGCCTGTGGTAAAAGGTCTGGTGAAAGGTTTGGGTGGCACGACTTTGCATTATTTTAGAGAGGAAAATATAGGCATTCCAACAATAGGAATATGTTTTGAAGCAGGTCAACACGACGATGTTTTTTCAGTTCGCCGTACCATTGCGTGGCTTATTAATTGCCTGAGAACAGTAGGTTGCCTCAATGCGAATGATGTAGAGTCCAGACATGATGAAATACTGAGGGGGTACTCTAAAAATTTACCAAAAGCTGTACAAGTCATTGATAATCACCACATTATGCCTAACGATAATTTTAAAATGCAACCCAATTATCAAAATTTTCAGTCTATTAAAAAAGGTGAAATATTGGCTACTGATAAAAATGGGGATATAAAATCGCCTGCAGATTGCCTGATTTTAATGCCACTTTATCAGCTACAAGGGAGCGATGGTTTCTTCTTAGTGAAGGAAATATTTTAATAAAGAATTTGAGTTATGAGAGATGAGTTATAAGTTTGGAGTCTGATGAATATTGAAACTCATAATCCATCAATTCATGAAAAAGCAAAACGCCGATTCGGGAGGAAGTCGGCGTTTTTAAAAATAATAACGTCAAAGCATTAGAAAAATTCTAAGCCAATAACGCCAGCATCATTTCGGCAAAATCATCCGAAGGACGCGGTAGATCGGTGTTTGGGACGCAAGCGTCTAACTTTAAACTAACTAAATGGTCATCTTTTAAAACTAACTCCACACTAATTTGTGCAAACTCATCTCCGAATTCAGCCTGTGGCTTCACCACATGGCGATGAATTGTTTCATTCCAATAACCACGTCCGAAAACGCGAGTATCCGACAATGAAACACGATAATTTGCTTGTAAAAGCCGTTCTTTCAGATAATTGAAAAGGTGACGTACCGAATTATCTGAAAAGCGGGTCAAAGCAGGATGCAATCTAAACCCTTTGGTTGAACTGGTGACGAAGAAGTCAATCCCGTCGTGCGTGTTGTTAGGAGAGCATTGATGCGCCATCAATTGGTCACGCAACCAATTGATCATAGCTGCTTGTGTAGGGGCATCTTTCCATTGTTCGTAATCTGTGATTTCATTGTTTGAAAGTTCAAGGGACTGTTCCACCAGTGGCTCAGTAGCAATTAATTCAGGATTACGATTAAATTTGTTTTTAAAGTGTAAAAAAATGTCTGTCATGAGCCTAACTTTAAATTTGCTTTTTCAGCGGTGAAAAAATCGATGTTCAAGGATGATAATTATTAAGACGAAAGTTTATAGGATTATAATTTTTAATGTTTCATATTATAAAATAAAATAAAATTAAAGAAAATAGTTATGGGATATAATTTGAGGCGATGACATTTTTTTAATTAAAATTAAAATAGAAATGAACGCTACAAATCTTTTCACACATCAAAGAAATATACAATTTCTTAATTTTGTACAAACGTTAAACTTTCGTTAACATCTTTAACTTCTCGTTTGCACTTGCATGTTTACTTTCACGTACAAAGTTGCAAAAAGATTCACAAAGCATAACATATTTTAGTTATATATTAAATGTTTAACATTTTATAAATAATTGAAGATCAACGATTTAATAAAATGAAGGCTAAAAATATTATTTTTGCTAATGAATCTTTTTTATTAAAATTTTTAATTCGTTGTTATTCTAAAATCATATATCAACCGAGCAGAGCACTCATTCAAGCTTTTTGCAGTTTAAGATTTTATTTGACTTTTATAAACCTTTCTTTCAAAAAATCTCATTCTAACAATATTTATTTGATACTTTTTTAAATGTGTTAAATTTTTATAACAATAATACACGCAATCAATTTTTTGTTTAATATTGCAAAAGTGATTAACCAATAATTCTACACAATATTTATACAATTAATATGAAAACTACTCTCCCAAGAGATTCCAAGAGATTTCAAGAGATTCCAAGAGATTCCAAGAGATTCCAAGAGATTCCAAGAGATTCCAAGAGATTCCAAGAGATTCCAAG
>JAYTUY010000022.1:0-8638 GCA_043744275.1 Saprospiraceae bacterium | reverse complement strand
TTTTTCTCTAAATCTTCTTTTTCTTTTTTAGCGGCTTTTTCTGCTTCTTTTTGCTTTTTCTCTAAGGCTTCCTTTTCTTTTTTAGCGGTTTTTTCATTTTCTTTTTGGGTTTTTTCAAATTCTTTAGCCTGGTCTTTCAATGTTTTTTCTTTTTCTTTTTCTTGCTCTTTCACAGCTTTCTCTTGTTCTTTTATGGCTTCTTCTTCTTTTTTCTTTTTCTTTTTGAAAAACCCCCTCAGTAAAATATTGTCTTTAGCGGCTTCCATATTTTCACTCATACTTTTTGAACCTGCTTCCAAATTGCTCATTGTACTGTTGATAGTGTTGGCAAATTTATCATCTTTTATGAGTTTGGAAATTGCCCCATTGCCATGATTAATATTATAGGTAATCGCTGCCATTTGGTCGGTAATAATTTCCAAATTTTCAGCGGATACTTTCACACTTGACATGATTTCGTCCATATCTATGGGTGCTTCAGAAAGGAGGAAATCATTTTCAACGGCTTGTTGTTGATCACTACTTCCTGGTGTGATGATTAATATTTTATCGCCCATCAAACCCTCCGAACCGATGCTGGCACGCGAATCTTTTCTGATAAATTTTTGAACCTCTTTTTGAATAATGACCTCTACTTTGACTGAAGTATCAGTTTCAATTTGAATAAAATCTACTGTTCCGACATTAATGCCTGAAAAACGCACATTGCTGCCTATTTTCAAACCACTGACATTTCTAAATATCGTTTTTACTCGAAAAGTAGGATTAAAAAGGTTCTTCTGAGCACCTATCACATAGACGGCTGCCACTAACAATAGTAGTCCAACAGTTACAAACATGCCTAATTTGAATATATAACTTGAGTTCTTTTTCATGTTATTTCTAAGATTATAAATTAATTTTATTTTAATTAAATCATTGATTATGAACAATTTATGAAATATTTTATTCTTAAATTAAAACTTACTGAAAAAAAGAATTGACCCATTTGTCTTTGCTTTTTTCAAGCTTTTCATAAGTACCTTCTGCTGTGATGACACCGTCTTTAAACACCACCACTTTATCACCCGTCAGTTTTGCGCAAGCCATATCGTGCGTGATGATGATGGATGATGTTTTATTTTTCTTTTGCATTTCCAATATCAACTCGCTTATTTCTCTTGAAGTGACAGTATCAAGTCCAGTTGTAGGTTCATCGTAAAGCATTATTTCAGGCATCAAAATGAGCGACCGCGCCAAGCCTATCCGTTTGCGCATACCACCAGAGAGTTCAGAGGGCATTTTGTCTATAGAATCTGCCAAGCCGACATCAGTCAAAGAGGCAATAATTCGTTCTTCACGTTCTTGTTCAGTAAGGTCTTTGAAAGTGCGGCGCAAAGGGAAATCTAAGTTTTCTCTGACAGTCATTGAATCATAAAGTGCTGCATTTTGAAATAAAAAACCCATTTTTAACCTCAAATCATTCAGCTCTTTACTGTCTAAATCTTCAATGTTTTTGTCTAAAACAGTTATGCTGCCTTCATCAATTTCTATCAAACCAACAATGCATTTCACCAAAACAGATTTGCCTGAACCTGATTTGCCTAAGACTACTACATTTTCTCCTTTATTGATTTTCAAGTCAATACCCCTCAGTATAGAGTTGTTTCCAAATGCTTTATGCAATCCTTTTACCTCTATGATAGTATTATCTTCTTGTTTCATTTATACTTAAATTTAGATTTTACTGAATAAGTCAGTGATTTGAACGGCAAGCATATCAATAATAAATACGCTCAAAGAAGCGACAACAACCGCTGAATTAGCTGCTTTGCCTACGCTTTCAGTGCCTTGCGAAGCATTATAGCCTTTATAACAACCAATAATACCAATGGCAAAACCAAAGAAGAAGGTTTTGATAATCGCTGGTATCATATCACTGAAATCGACTGATTCAAATGCTTTTGAAAAAAATCTAAACATAGACATCTGGCTATGAATATTGAAACCGACATAAGAACCTATCATGCCGATACCCGCAGCAAAAACGACTAACATCGGAATCATTAATGTGGTAGCCATGACTCGTGTTACAACTAAATATTTGAAGGGATTGATAGAGGAGACTTCCATAGCATCTATTTGCTCAGTTACTTTCATGGAACCCAATTCTGCACCTATGCCTGATGCAATTTTGCCTGCACATATTAAGGCAGTAATAACTGGAGCAATTTCTCTCACCAATGAAAGTGCCACCATGCCCGGCAACCAGCTTTCGGCACCAAATTCTGCTAAGGTCGGGCGCGATTGCAAGGTGAGTACAACGCCCATGATAAAACCAGTAATAGCTACCAAAGGCAATGATTTATAGCCGACATTGTAGCTCTGGACAAACAGCTCTTTTATTTCATAAGGTGGAAACAAGGCTTCTTTAAAAAAACGCATACCAAATGCTGTCGTACGACCCATTTCTGAAATAGCCTCTTTAAAATTGGTGGCAATAGCATTACTTTTTTCTGCTGTTGCGTTTTTAGTTTCACTCATTTTAATCGTCCCCTTTTGCTATAGTTATTTATATATTTCATTTAGACATAATCATAAAAATATTGAACCACTCTGAAAGAATTATCATAACCTTATCTTAGCATTGTCGTTGATAGATAAAAACGGGTAAAAGGGGAATTTATACCTCATGTTGCGATTGTTGGGGAAAAAATTACCCAATTATATATCTAAATGATAGGTATACTTTTTTGATATATTAATTTGCAATTTTTGGAATGGCTCAATCGTTTCAATAATTGTGAATAATATTATATAATTTAACAATAATTAAAATCAATAAAAATGAAAAACTTGAGTAAAACCCACATTTTGGCTTTGTCTATCATGTTATTTTCTTTTAATGCAATCGCTCAGAGTTATAATACAGCTATCGGCGTTAGATTAGGTGGTTTGACCAAAGGGCTGACGGTCAAACATTTTACCAAATCAAACACTGCCATCGAAGGCATTTTAGGCGTTGGATATAAAAGCTTCCACATCACAGGATTGCTTGAAAAGCATGTGCCTATTGCCAGTGCCTCGGGTTTAAAATGGTTTTATGGTGCAGGTGCCCACGTAGGATTTTTCAATTATGGTGGCAGATATTATGTCATTAAAAACAACAAAACATATGTAGTTCGAGAAGGTGATAACACGACGCTTGTCGGTGTAGATGTGATATTGGGTTTGGATTATAAATTCGCTGAAGTTCCTTTCAATATTGGTTTGGATGTAAAACCTTTCGTAGATTTCTTCGACGGGACGACGGTTTTATTAGATGCTGCTCTGAGTTTGCGCTTTGCTTTTTAACTACTCAGTATTCAAACACTTTTGAATTTTACATTTTGAATTTTACATTTTACATTTAAAATTTTAATAAAAAAAACACCCCCAAAGTATTAAAATACTGAGGGGGTGTTTTTTTTCCTATCGGAAGGTCATTAATAACGATTACCGCCACCGCCGTAACCACCACCGCCGCCACGGTTTCCACCGCCGCCGCCGTAACCACCGCCGCCACCGCCGCGATTAAAACCGCCGCCGCCACCGCCGCCGCGATTGAAACCACCGCCGCCACCGCCGCGAGATTCACGTGGTTCTGCTTTCTTTACAACGATGGTATTGCCATCTAAATCTGTGTTGTCCAATGCTGAAATAGCAGCTTCGCCTTCTTTATCATTAGCCATTTCGACAAAGCCGAAACCCTTAGAACGACCTGTTTCACGGTCCATAATAACGTTTGCTGATGTAACTTCACCGAATTGCTCGAATGCTGAAAGAAGCCCCGCTGAATCGGTGCTGAAGCTTAACTTTGCTACAAAAATATTCATTTAAATAAAATTGAAAATATGAAAAAAGATTGTGAAAAAAAAATAATGTACGAAGATATGAGTACTTTTTGAAAATTCCAAAAATTAATTATATTTATTTGATTTTCAATTAATTATGAAAATTGTTGAAGTTACTGAGGGGGTGTTAAAATGATGTATTTTTTGATGAAAAATGAAAAAAAATTAAATTAATAAACTTGTGTATATTTGTGTTATTACTCAAAACTATACGAAAAATTAAAGTTTTCATACATAAAAACCCTGAAAGTATGTTATTTAAGCATATTAAATCAAATATAGAAATAGATGATGACGAATTCGATTCCATATATCCAAAGGATATTTTAGAGGCATCTGAAATGCATTTCACTCCAATTATTATTGCTAAAATTGCCGCTCGCTATTTAGTTGATGGTGAAGAATCGAGAATATTGGACGTGGGTTCGGGTGCAGGCAAGTTTTGTATGATTGGCTCAGCTTGTACTGAGGGGTATTTTGTAGGGGTTGAATTGCGAGAAAATCTATCTACTGCTGCCACGTTGATTGCTCAATATTACAATTTAACAAATGTTGAATTTATTCATTCAAACATCACCGCCATCAATTTTAAAGACTATAATGGCTTCTATTTTTATAATCCTTTTTACGAAAATGTTTGTTTATCAGGTCGGATAGATGAAGCCGTTGAGTTGAGAAGGGATTTGTACGATCAATACTCTTCGTATGTCAAAGAGCAACTTTCAGAAATGCCCATCGGTACAAAATTGGTCACCTATTTCAGTTACTTAAAAGAAATTCCAGACAGCTATAAAGTTCATTTTTCATCGTTTGATGATAAACTTAAGATGTGGGAAAAGGTGAATTAGAATAAATTATAGACCCATTAAATCCACTATCTTTTTATATAAAAATCAAAGCTTAAATGAAAATTTTATTGAGTGTTATTTGTCTATTTTTATCTACACATTTATTGGTGGGACAAGACAAAACCGCCTATTCAAAACCTTTTGTTTTGGGCGTCATTGAAGAAATTCAATCGGTGGAGCTTTCTGAAAAACGTGTACTCAATATTTATTTGCCCGAAGGCTATAATGAGCAGGATACGATAAAATATCCAGTCATTTACCTATTGGATGGTTCTGCTGATGAAGATTTTATTCATATTGTTGGGCTTGTTCAATTCAATAACTTTTCGTGGATTAATCGCATTCCTAAAACCATCGTTGTGGGCATAGCGAATGTGGATAGAAAAAGAGATTTTACTTACGCTTCGACTATAGATGAAGAGATAAAACGCTATAAAACAGCCGGTCATTCGGATAAATTCATCGCTTTTATTGAAAAAGAATTGCAACCTTTTATCAATACAAAATATAAAACGACTGCTACAAAAACCATCATCGGGCAATCATTAGGAGGGCTTTTGGCGACTGAAATTTTATTTAAAAAACCACTTTTATTTGATAAATATATCATCATTAGCCCCAGTTTATGGTGGGATAATGGCTCATTGTTAAATCTAAAACCAGACATTTTACAAGCTACTTTCTCTCAAAAAACGGATATTTATATAGGTGTTGGAAAGGAAGGGCTTAGTCCAAGCACTATTCCGCACGTGATGGAAGTGGATGCTAATTTGTTGACTGAAAAAATACAAGCCACTCAAAGTAAAAACGTCCACGTTTATTTAGATTATTTACCTCAAGAAGACCATGCGACAATCACGCATCAGGCGGTTTTTAATGCTTTTAGAATTTTGTATCCGATAAGTAAGAAATAAGTCTATTTAAAAATTTCATTCAATAAACCAGCCAATCGAACACCGCCTTTTAGCAATTGATTATTCAGCATCGCCACATTGTCGTAATTGTAACGAAAGCCTAATTTTTGGTCGGGCTGAGTGATGCCGCTATAAAGTTTATCAGCCAATTGATAAGATTCAAAAAGCCATTCCGACATGAGTTGCTTTTGCCAAATCTTCCTTTGTTGCTTGTCTGCATGATTAATGCTCGTGGCAAATTCGGTATAGCTCAATTTTTGACTCTCAATGAGCTTATCATCCCACAAAGCATGAAGGTTGGTCGGCTCGTTGAACCACATCACTTTTATTTTATTGCCACCTTGATCTTCTGCTCTACTCACATGCATAGGCTGGTGTATATCGCCCACAATATGTATGAGCAAACGGAGGTACATTTGCTTTTTATCAATTGTTAATTGTTTGTTTTTTAACTCATTGATTAAAAAATTGAGTTTAGTATAGGCGTCAGTGGTTGTATCTTTCTGTAAATAAGCGGCAAATTCAGAATAATTCAAGCCCGTTTTAATATTGATATAATGCCAATTATTCAAGTAATTCATCGTCGAATCTGATTTAACAAAATCAGCCCAATTGCTTGAAATGGCAATTGATTCAGTGCCGAGTATTTTACGAATATTTTTTTTGGCTCTGCAAGACAAATAAGAATTGGCGATTTCACCCACGACTCTATGACCTGTAGCTCCCCATTTGACTGTATTTGGCGAAGCATAAGTTACAGTATAGTTTATATTTTTTTCAGAAATATTATTTGTAATCAAAGAAAAAGGGAGGAATAAAAAGAGCATTTGTTTCATAAAAATTAGATTTTAGTCTTCAATAGAAGCATTTGTTACTAAATAGATTGTTTCATTTAAAATGAATGCAAATTTACTAACTTTGTGTATAAACCAAGTTAGAAAATTCATAAATACAGTCTTAAAATTTAAAATGGACAAAGAACTAAACTATATAGACATCAATCGACAATCGTGGAACAACAAGGTGGACTACCATTTAAAGTCAGATTTTTATGATCTCGATGGGTTTTTGAAAGGCAATACGTCTTTGAATGATATTGAATTGAAGTTATTAGGCGATATGAAAGGTAAAAGCATTTTGCATTTGCAATGTCATTTTGGACAGGACACTATTTCATTGAGCCGTCTCGGAGCGCAGGTGATAGGCATTGATTTATCGGATAAAGCCATAGAAACGGCTCGTCAATTGGCTCAACAAACGCATCAAGACACCACATTTATTTGCTGTAATATTTATGATTTGCCTCAGCACCTCAATCAACAATTTGATATAGTTTTTACCAGTTATGGCACTATTGGTTGGTTGCCTGATTTGAATCAATGGGGTCATATTATCGCTCATTTTCTAAAACCCAACGGTCGGTTAGTGATGGCAGAGTTTCACCCCGTCGTTTGGATGTTTGATGATGATTTTGAAAAAATTGGCTATAATTACTTTAAAGATGGGGCAATTATTGAAACTTCGAGTGGCTCATATGCCAATAGGGATGCGCCCATCACGCAAGATTATGTCATGTGGAATCATAGCACGAGTGAAGTTTTGAACAGCCTTATTTCAAACGGTTTGAGCCTTATTTCATTCAATGAATATGACTATTCGCCTTACAATTGTTTTAAACATACGATAGAATTTGAACCTAAAAAGTACCGAATTCAGCATTTGGGTAATAGAATTCCGATGGTTTTTGCTCTTGTGGCGAGGAAGTGAATTCTGTTAATTTTATTGACTCAACTTGCAGCAAGTTTGAAACTCTGTCCATTACCCATATCTTTTTAAGCATTGATAATCAAGTAGTTATGACGAAATAAAAGTAAAAAATAAACATTCCCGATGAAATCGGGATGTGCCATGTGATACTACGTATCAGCAGAAAATCTTAAAATCTGTGGTTATTATAAATATTTTGACTCTCTGAGTCATTTGAATTCTCAATTTTAATGACTCGGAGAGTCAAAATCTTTATAATAATCGGACTGTCAAGCGTTTTTTACTGATACGTAGTATCAAAATGTTTATATTACTGGATAAAAAAGGCGGAACTGGAGTTCCGCGATACTATAATTATGAACCATAAAAACAACACCTCCGATGAATTAAAAAATGGCATTCATCAAGAGTATTTTAAGGACGGCACAGTCGCTTGCGAAGGCACATACAATAAGAACAAAAAAACAGGCGAATGGCATTTTTATTTGCTCAATGGGCAAGTAAAAGCCCAAGGACATTTCGAGAACGATAAAATGGTCGGTGCATGGGTTTGGTATCGTGAAAATGGACACCTTTTGCAAGAGGGCGCGTTTGAAAATGAGCTGAAAACAGGTATTTGGAAACGGTATCATCCTAACGGCAATCTATATGATGAGGGCGCGTACAGTCATGATGAAAAAATAGGTGAGTGGAAAACCTATAATACTGAGGGGGTCATAATCAAGACGCGTTTTTATAAATCTAAATTGAAGGATTGAGATATGGCGATAATTATTTTCTTAACATTTTTTCCATTTTCAAAACCTAAAACTTAAAATTTAACGTTGTACTTACTTAACTTAATATTTCGATACATTCCAAATTCACCTAATTCCTAATTCCTAATTCCTAATTCCTAATTCCTAATTCCTAATTCCTAATTCCTAATTCCTAATTCCTAATTCCTAATTCCTAATTAAAACATCCAAACGGTTTGAAATGTCAAAAAATAACCTTGCAACGCGTTAAAGTTGCCGAGCGTACTTTCGTATTTCCGAGGATTAAAAAGGTAGTTCGCCGAGCGCGTATATCGCCAATTGAAGCCCCAATGATGGTTGATATAATAGGACAAACCGCCGACGTAAGAAATGTCATTTTTTTGAAAAACATCAATAACAGCCTGTGGATGTCTAAAATTTGGGCTGATTTTGGTACTAAACAACCGCCCATAGCTCAATCCGATGGTAAAATAAACTTT
>JAYTUY010000021.1:0-33567 GCA_043744275.1 Saprospiraceae bacterium | reverse complement strand
TACAAAAAAATTGTATTCAAAACATTTATAATTTATTGCTCATGCAAATATAATTTAATTTAATTTGTTTGATAAAATATTGATTGTCAATAATTTACACTAACAAAATATTCATCTATAAACCATTTGTATATTTCAGACCCCCTCAGTATTTCAACATTCCCAACCACCACCAAATGCTTCCGAGCCCGAGTTAGGGCAACATTCAACTTCCTATCCACTCCTTCTTCTGATAAAGAAATCAAAGAAGTCAATTGCGAAGCATCATTCGTACAAAGCGAAATCAAAATAATATCTCGAGCACCGCCTTGATACCTTTCTACCGTATCAATGGTGATAGCATCTATATTTATATTTTTCACTCTCATAACCGATTGAATCTGAGCAATTTGCGCTCGATAAGGCGTAATGACCCCAATACTGAGGGGGTGCATTTTCGCACCATTTTCACTATAAATTTTATTAAAAAGATGCACCAATTCACCAATCATCTGCGCTTCGTTTTCATTGGTTTTATTCAAATTTTTACGCTTATCAGTTTCTGTATTGAGAAATATTACACGGCGTTCTTTAATAATTTTTTCAAAATCATTGCCTTTCAAGTCTAATATCAATGGTGCAAAAACCATATTTTGAACCTGAAAATGATTCATCCCATCAGGCAAAATGCGCAATTTTTGTTCATAAAAATGCTTGCTCGGAAAATCCATAATGTCTTGATGCATCCGCCCTTGATGACTCAGCACATCAAAAGCCCAATGCCACCCCTCAGTAATTGCCCGTTTATAGAGCCTTTCAAACAGCGAATTGCGCAAATTTTTCAAGCCAATATTTTGTAATTTTTCACCCCTTGCCACTGATTCATCTTCCCCCTGTGTTACAACAGCAGGTAGTTGTTTATGATCACCAATCAAAGTAAAATGCTCAAAATGAGGGAGCAAACCGACAAGCATCGGCTCTAATATTTGAGACGCTTCATCAATGATAACTCGTTGAAAATCAATCAATTGCATCAGTTCGGGTTTACCTGAAATAGACGCAACAGTCGCCACAACAATGCGCCGTTTTTGAATCAACGCCTTCAATTCTTTCCGAGTAGCAATACCTGAAATCTGAACATCCAACAATTGCTCTTGATACTGAGGGGCTGTCGAATAGCGTGACCCGATGCGGAGATATGCATCTTTTACCCCATTGCCGAGGCTTTCAATGGCTTCACAAATTTCATCCACTGCCCGATTGGTATATGCCAAAAGCAGGAGATTTTCACCCGTAT
The DNA here is from genome assembly GCA_043744275.1 of Saprospiraceae bacterium. Lineage (GTDB taxonomy): Bacteria > Bacteroidota > Bacteroidia > Chitinophagales > Saprospiraceae > JAAFJT01. The sequence continues at coordinate 32,291 of JAYTUY010000021.1, read as the reverse complement.
TTTGCCAATAATGCCCGACTAAATGCTTGAGCATCACGCTCGTTTTGCCCGTCCCAGGCGGACCCCACAATAGAAAATAGTCTTTAGATTGAATGACTTTATTGAAAATACCATTCTGCTCTTCAGTCATTGTTTCAATAGGCGGCAAAATTGAATTTTCAACTAAATTCTGCTCAGGCGGCATCAAAGTCAACAATAAATCGCGTTTTCGTTGCGGAATCCGCATAAATTCAAGCAAACCCCGATACATGCCATTGAATCCACTATCCAAAAGATCATGTTCAACATTCCAAAAAGCGGTGGTTTCAAAAATATATTGATTCAATTGTCGAGACCGCAAACGCAGCGTTATCACCTCTTTCTCAATGGCAACCAAACTGCATTTAAATATCTGATTTTTCAAAATTGGCGCATTTCCCCAACTCGAAGTCGCAGGAGTTGCCGAAGGATACAGCACCACAATATCCCCCACCCTAAAATTGGCTAAAGGATTCGTCTGCTCCGTTTTTTCCAAAACAATGAGCGCATCTTCCTCTTTGCTATTGTTAATTTTTAATTTTAAAGCATTAAAAATATTGAAATTCTCTTCTTTTTCTTTCAAATCATTGAGCCACAACGAGGCTACTCCATTCGCATTTTCAACGCCTTGAACGCCTACTTTTGCCAACTGATGCTCTCGCGCAATGAACGAACTGAACGCCATAAAATACTCTCTTTCCAAATCCGACATATTGTTGAATGTTTTATCAAATAACTCAATGTCGCGTTTTTCAAAACCTGTGGCTGTTTTTAAGAGATTGCTAATCAATCGTTTATAGATATTCTTTTCTTCAAATGGCGTTTTATTTAAATTTATCAAAGACTGCTCTAAAGCCAATATTTGATTCCGAACATTCAACGCCTCGTATTGTTGCGCCCGTACTGAGGGGGCATATTTAAGATTATCTTTTTCTAAAACAGAATATAAAATATAATTTAAAGGCTGGGTTTTGCCCTCAAAAGCCGCGCTCACAAGCAGGTCGTACAGGAGCGTTTGAGTGAAATGATTATTGGAAATGCCATAAATATTGGGCTTAAATGGTTGCCCACTTTTCAGCTCCACAATAGCCGATTTATTATTTTCAGGATTTTGATAAAACAAATCGAGTCGCCCTTGCAGACCATATTTAGGAGCATAAAAAGATGGTTCGAGATAGCAATTCTCCCGCTCAATGCCTTCTTTCGGCAACCCCTCAATCACCATGCGTTTGATGTTGATAAAATGCCCTTGCGATGCGTCCACCACTTCTCTAAATTGTTTATCATCGTAAAGACAGAAAGCTAACGGATTGATTCTGAACGTTTTACGTATGGTATCTTGAAATGTAGCATCGGGGTTGGCAATTAATTCATCGAGGAAAAAATTGGCAATATTCCCTTTCATAATGCTCGTAGTGGCTTCATAGGGCATGAATTTTTTGAGCAAATAAAGCAGTGGTTCAGTGCCTTCTTTCCGAAAACATTCGGCAATAGCGGTGACATCTATCAAATGATCAGGCTCAATCACAAACGCTCGTGGGCGAAGCACCCCCTCAGTATCCACCTCATTTTCGAGCAAATGCACCGTAACTGGGAAGGTAAAATAATGCTTCAAAACAGCGACCGACCGTCTAAAATTTTCATTGCGTTCAGCTAAATTATATTGCACTCGCACCTCCTCCAAACTCTCTTCATCAATGCCAATAAATTGCTCTTTTGCTGCATCATCTTTCAATAAAACTACCCTTAAAAATGGCGTTTTCTTTTTAATTTCAACAGGGGAATATTTATAAAAATCGCTTGGCGGCAGTATTTTTATGATTTCTACTGAGGGGTCTTCTTCATAAAATATTTTCACCGCATCTGTCATAGCCTTAACACCTAATTGATAAATCAACTGCGTATCTCTCTCATTATCAGCCTTTTGTGAACTTTTTCTGAATTGATGAATAAAAAATTGACGTTTCGGAGGGACTTGATATTTTTGAAAAGCAAAAGCCATACGAGAGAAAAACGTGGTGAACTGTATTTTCTCTTGAGCAGTAACATTAAAAAAAACGGTGTGAAGCAGGCGATAAAGTACTTGAATATGCTCATCATCAGGGAGCGTTTCTGATGGATGATTTTTCAAAATTTCAATATAAAATAGTCGAGCGAGTTCTGGATTTTTCATAGCGAATCATAGTCAATTTTACCTTTGGAATAAAGGTAAAACTACTAAATTTCTGAATCATACGCATTCATTCGAGAAGAATCTTTCCATTATCCACATCTTTTAATAGATTGATAATCAATTAGTTATAACGAAAAAAATAAAAACGAACATTTTGATACTACGTATCTACAAAAAATCTTAAACCCTGTGGTTATTATCAACATTTTGACTCTCCGAGTCATTTGAATCCTCGTGTTTGATGACTCGGAGAGTCAAAATGTTTATAATAGTCGGCATGTCAAGGGTTTCTTTCTGACACGGAGTGTCAAAATATTTATCTATACACTACTCAGTCGCTTGTGAGTTAGCAGCTTTATCAATCTCTTGAATCAATTTTTCCAATTTTATATCGGTCAATTCGCCTTTATACTGAGGGGTATCAAAAAGCTTGGTGAGTAAGCGTTTTTTTTCAGGCATGGCTTCAAAAAGTGCTTTTTTAGAGGTTTTAATTTTCAAAAATGGTCTATCATTCATTTTTAAATAATACCAATCTTGATTTTCAAATTGATCATAGGTTTCGCCAGAACTGAAAACATCGGAGTTAGTGACTTTTACAATTCTTTTACGCGGCATTTTGATTAATTTTACATTGCTGCCCCAATGAATGACTTGATAAAGTTTGTGCAAATCATTTTCCTCAGGCACAATTGCTTTGATATAAGTGACAATCCTATTATCCATGAAAAGTCGAAAAGTATCAATGCTATTATTAAAAAGCATCAATTCTTTTTTATCACTCAATACTTTTATCTGAACAGCATTTTTGTATTCATCAAATTTGTATTTCAAATCGGTCGTATAATGATGTTTATCTCTCGTAATAACTTCGCCATCATTATAATCTTCATGAAAATAACGATTGCCTTTTACATTGGATTTAAAATCAGGTTCATTCAATTTAGATTCAAAAGCACCTTGATGATATTTATCCACACCGCCGCTCTGAGCTACAACAATTTTACGTTGAGCAAAAACACCATTGTTAAGAATCAAAAACGATAAGAGGAGTATTAACTTTTTCATTTTAGATGAATTATAAAGTTTAGGAAATTTGCTTTTATAATGTCAAGTAAAATTAAAGTAAAATTCAATCAATAACAAAAAAAAGGGAACTGACATGACGTCAATTCCCTTTTTTATATTCGCAAATTCAGAGAAGAAATCTAAAATTACTTGACTTTATTCACGACTGCTACGAAAGCGGCGTTGTTATTCAAAGCCAAATCTGCTAAAACCTTACGATTAAGGTCAATTTTAGCAGTTTTCAACTTGTGCATAAAAACAGAATAGCTCAAACCCAATGGGCGAACACCCGCATTGATACGGGCAATCCATAACCGACGGAAAGCACGTTTTTTCAATTTACGGCCTACATATGCGTAAGCCATAGCATGGTCAACGGCATTTTTCGCTACGGTAAATACCTTTGAGCGAGCACCGAAATAGCCGCGAGCGGCTTTCAAAATTTTGCGTTTTCTGTTGCGAGCTGCAACTGAATTGACTGAACGAGGCATATTTTTGAATTTTTAGTACAAAACAGAGGCTTTTTTTAGTGAAAAGATAATAGTGAATAGTGAAAAGATAATAGTGAATAGTGAAAAGTTTTTATGCTTTGTCGCTCATTTTTTCACTCTTCGTTTTTCATTTTTCACTTTTAGTTTTTCACTTTTCACTTAAAAAGAAGCTCTTTTGTTCTGTTTTCTCGTTAAAAAAATAATTTTTAAAAAACACTTTTAACAAATTGAAAATTAATAATTGATAATTGATAATGACACAACGTTAGGAAATTTTCAATTTTCAATTCTCCATTTTCAATTAAATTAGTGGTTACTGTTAAGACCCAACATTGTTTTAACGCGTGGAGTATCTACTACAGCAACGATAGAAGTACCTTCAGTACGACCTTTTGCTTTAGGTGATTTCTTACGCATTAAGTGACGGTGATTAGCACTGACATGCTTAATCTTACCGCTGCCGGTGACCTTAAAACGCTTTTTTGCGCCGGAAACTGTCTTGATTTTAGGCATAATTAATAACTTTTTAAAATTGAGGTGCAAAGATAGTTTTTTACTTCTTAAATACAAAAAGCAATGAGCAGTTTTATTTAAAAAAACGCTCATTGCTTTTTTGATAGATATTAGATTGATAGATTGTAGAGGTTAGACCCCACTCAGTTTATTTACCCTTCTTTTTCGGATTCAACATGACCGTCATTCTCTTGCCTTCCATTTTTGGAAGTGCTTCGGGTTGCCCAAAATCATCCAAGGCTTGGATAAATTTCAACAGCAACAATTCGCCTCTATTAATAAAGGTGATACCACGACCTTTGAATTGAACATAAGCCCTCACTTTAGAGCCTTCTTTCAAAAACTCAGTAGCATGGCGGACTTTGAATTCCAAATCATGTTCACCCGTCTCAGCGGTGAAACGAATTTCTTTGATAACCGTCTTGACAGTGTTGGATTTGATTTCCTTCTCCCTTTTCTTTTTCTGATAAAGGAACTTGCTGTAATCAACGATGCGGCAAACCGGCGGAACGGCATTCGGTGTAATTTCTACGAGATCGAGTTCAGCTTTTTCAGCCCAAGTGAGTACTTGCCCTGTTTTATAAACGCCTACTTTAATCTCTTCGCCTAAAAGCGTGCTCAGTTCTTCGAGCAAATCTCCTACGAGACGGATTTCAGGCACTCTAATTAAGCCGTTGATTCTATGCTCAGGCTCTACTTCTTTTCTTGGAGGAATACCTCGTGGTTTAAATATTTTAGCCAAACGAATGTTATTTTGTTAAAAAAATGATGGAGTAATTTAAGTTTTAATAATTCACACAATATATTACTACTTCTTTACAAAGTTCTGCGAAGTTAAAATAAAAACGCAATTCGCTCTAAATGGTTATGATTTTTTTTGAATAAATCAGCATTTCAAGAGATTTTTATCCATTTTGAAGGCATTTTTACTGAGGGAGTAAAAAAAGTTGAAAAATAATTCATCGTATATTTGCGATTAATAAAATATTCATCGTATATTTGCGATATAAAATAAATAACATGGCAATTAATAAGAAATCTGAGTTTAAAGCCGATGAAATTATGCTGGCTGAATTTGCAAAAGCTATTAGTCACCCTGCGCGTGTGGCGATTCTGAAAGTTGTGGCAATGAGGCAATCTTGTATTTGTGGCGAAATCGTGGATGTGCTGCCTTTGGCTCAGAGCACCGTTTCGCAACACCTTAAAGAATTAAAAGAAATTGGTTTGATAGATGGCACTGTGGACGGAGTCAAATCTTGCTACTGTATTAATTGGTCGGCATTTGAAAAAGTGGCGACTATTTTCAAAGATTTTATTGACAAAACCCAATGTTGCAAAGATAAAGGATGCTGTTGATTTAGACTTTATGCCAAAGGCATCCCTTCGGGGAGCTGGTTAGATTTTTAGAAATTAGTCCGTTAAAATAATAAAAGGAATTCTAATTATATTTTTTAACATTTTAAATTTTTATGCAATGAAAAGTTCTGATTGTTGTGGTCAAGGCGGCGGATGCTGCGGCATTTTGTCTTCCATTTTAGGAGGCTGTTGCTAATCTGAGACCCCGTTCCGCCGTCGAAAATGGCGGCGGAACATTTTTACAATAACCTTTCGAGGGTTCCGAACCCTCGAAAGGTTTAAATACAGTCAATTGATTATCAATAATTTAAACATTATTTTTAATGAACATTCAAATTATAAAAATGCAGCCGCAGCATTGGCAAGATGTTGCTCGCATATATGAAGCAGGCATCTCTACGGGCAATGCAACATTTCAAAAAGACATACCATCTTGGGAAGAATGGGATAGCTCGCATCTTCAAAATTGTCGTTTTGTAGCTCAAAATACTGAGGGGGTCGTTGTCGGTTGGGCAGCTCTCACACCCGTTTCGGGGCGGTGCGTCTATGCAGGTGTAGCAGAAGTGAGCGTGTATGTGACCCCTCAGTATTCAGGGCTTGGCGTCGGTAAAATGCTGATGAATGCGTTGATAAAATCCTCAGAAACGGATGGTTTATGGACACTCCAAGCAGGTATTTTTCCTGAAAATATAGGCAGTGTTCGCCTGCATGAGTCGGTCGGATTTCGCCAAATTGGGCGGCGCGAACGGATAGGAAAAATGGATGGCTTATGGCGCGACACACTTTTATTGGAGCGCAGGAGTGAGAAAGTAGGCATCTAAATGTAGTACATTTTCAAGAGAAATATTAGGAGTACATTTTCCTTCAGATTCAGAAGCAGGTCGTATCTTCGCCCGTCAATTGGTGAATGAATTATTGAAAAACAAAGCGTTTATTGCTGATTTTGAAGCCGTTAAAAGAGAAATTGAAGCTGTGAAAAAAAGTGTAAAATAAATTCATAAATAATTGATTGTCAATAAATTAGAGTTAATAAAAAATTTAAATAAAAATAAAATGAATCAAAATCCTTTTCCCCGTATGCATGTTTCGCTCTATGTGAGCAACTTGATGGAAACCGTTAATTTTTACACCAGTTTCTTCGGCGTACCGGCTTCTAAAATCAAACCTCATTATGCTAAATACGTGCTGGATAGTCCCTCACTTATTATTTCTTTTGTTGAAAATGCGGAGCGTGTGATGTCCAATTTTGGGCATCTCGGTTTTCAAGTTGAAACAAAAGAAGAGATGGAAAGCCGCCTTGCCGTTGCCCGCAAACAAGGCATCGTGAGCAAAGAAGAAATGGGTACTTCATGCTGCTATGCGGTGCAAGATAAATTCTGGGCAACCGACCCCGACGGGCATCAATGGGAGGTGTATTATTTTCATGAAGATGCTGATTTTAATGATCCTCACTACGAATTAGGCGATGCGAGCGCGTGTTGTATGCCTGCTGAAAATGTAGTGAAAATTGAAAAAATTGAAACAATGAAAGCACAGCCTGTTGTTTTTCAAGAGCTTACTTTGGCTGGCGAAACGACTTGCAAACCAGGTGGTGGCTGTTGCTAATTTTACTTATCTAATTGATTATCAAATACTTACAATTTATTTATTTTTAAAATGACAAATAAAAAACGCTTCCTTTTCGTCTGTATCGAAAATTCCAATCGCAGCCAAATGGCTCAAGCTTTTGCTAAAATTCATGGCGGCGATGCCATCGAAGCCTTCAGTGCAGGCTCGCGCCCGTCGGGTAAAATCAATCCAAAAGCCATTGAAGCCATGAAGCTCAAAGGCTACGATTTGACCACCCACGATTCAAAATCGCTGCAAGAAATTCCGATGGACAAAACCTACGATTATGTGGTGACAATGGGTTGCGGCGATGAATGTCCGTTCGTACCCGCCAAGCACCGTTTGGATTGGCAAATACCCGATCCACGCCATATGGAAATGCCCGAATTTTTGGGCGTTCGAGATTTTATTGAAGGAAAAATTGTGGATTTACTCGAAAACGATTAAATGATAAAAACAAAGGCTATATGAGATTTGACACTCATATAGCCTTTCTAAAAAGTCAAAAAAACTTATTTCTTTTCTTTATCCAAATCAAGCATCATTTTTTTAACAAATTCAACAGGCACTTCAGCAATTGTGGCTGTTAATTCAGCACTCAAACCCTGTTTGATGCAATTTAGGATAACATTTTCGGTTTTTTCATTCTGTGATTTCTCCCATGCTTTTCCCCATGCTTCTCCCCATGCTTCTTCGCGAGCCGTATTTATAACCGCCTCATTTTCCCAATAAGCAAGGCGGCTGCGTTCATAAGCAGTAAATTCTTGAGTCTTCATTTTTGCTAATTTTGCTATTTCAAATCCTTTTTGAAAAACTGGTTCATTTAAGATATTTGGAATTTCATCAAAGTTCTCTAAATTTTTTAAAAAATACAACCATTTGTCAAAATGAGTTTCTAATTGTTTAAAATCTGTTTTAGTTGGCTCATAGTATTTTTTGTTGGTGAATAAATATTTTCTTGAGCAAAGATAAATTTATTCTAACAACGTAAAGATTCTGATCGTTTTTTTTAAAAATCTACAGAAATACCCACCAGCACATTCCTACCTGCCTGCGGAAAATAGCCCGTCAAATTGTAAGAACTGCCTTGTTCAAGCCTTGCATAGGGGTCATCAGGGCGAGGGTCATAGCCTACTGAACTGAAGCGATACGTCCACGCATTATTGCTATATTTTTGATTTAAAATATTGTTAATCAATAATTTACATGTTAATTTTTTAATAAATTTAAAATGCGTTGTGTAAAATATTTTAACATCTGAATAAGCATAAGCGGCTAAAGCTGTATTCTCATTGGAAGTATTATCAATGTACTGTTTGCCGACATATTTTGTTGACCATGAAACACTCGCCTCATGCTTGTCATTTTTAATAAAATGATACATCAATTCACCATTCAAAACGGCATTCGGTGAAAAGGCTATATCCGTTTTTCCTCTATTAAAAATGTCTTGTCCACCTGTATCCCAATTATCTATTTTTTCAGTAAAATTTTTGATTTTATTTTGAGAAAATGTTGCATTAGCATTGAAAATCAAAGGCTTACATATATTAATTGCTGCTTCTAATTCAATACCATTGCGATAACTATCCGCCACATTCACTCGGATTGCTTCTCCTACATCATTGATTTGACCCGTCAAAGCCAACTGATTTTTATAGGTCATTTGATAAAAATTGACGCCGAACTGAGCCTTTTTATATTGACCATGCCAGCCCAATTCAGTATTCAGAAGCCGTTCAGGTTGGATGGCAGTATTAGCAGGTGCTTGAATCAAATCATCCCGATTCGGCTCACGATTGCCCACAGCAAAAGACGCATAGAAACGAGACCCCTCAGTATAAGCGTAATTTATACCCATTTTGGGGTTGAAAAAATGATAATTAAAACTGCTGTCAATTTGACCGATTTTTCTATCCTTTCCAATGTACGAATAGGCAATATTTCTGATTTGTAAATCAGCAAAACCGCTTAATTTTTCGGTCAAATCGTAGCTCATTTTGGCGAAAATATTCGCATCTGTTTTGGTTGATTCGCTTCTATAAAACTCTCTGGGAGTGGTCAAAAGTTTAGCTGAATCAATGGAAATGACCTTCCCAAAGTTGTTGCCATCATACCTATTTAAACCGCCGCCGAGCGTCAAATCCACAACATTTTTTTTATAATTGGCTGAAAAAATACCGCCATAAAAATCATTTTTTAACCACAATTGACGAATCAAATCCTTTTTTACTGAGGGGTAGTCAATGAAATATTTACTCAATTTTTGAGCACTTTTATACTCCTCATAATAGCCTTCGCCATGTGTAAAATGCCCTGTGGCATTGATTTTCCAAGCGACTGAAAGTTGTTGATTCCAAGCCAAATGGGTGTGCGTTTGCTTGTAATTATCGGTTTGATTGGCGTAGGGATTCGGAGATTTATCCGTTCCTGCTGGATTATAAGTCCTTAATTTTGAATCATTTACGTATGAAACAGGAATACCATACCACGATTGATATGTCTTTTCTTTACCAGTAAAAAATTTAAATTTCAAACTGCTATTTTTACCCAAATACAAACCCGATAAATAGAGCGATTGCAAATCCGAAGCGGCTCTATCCACATAGCCATCGGACTTGATAGACGACAAACGCATATCCACCGAAAGCTTATTTTTCATCAAACCAGTACCTGCTGAAATGCTGTGTTTCTGGGTATTAAATGAGCCAAATCCGCCTGTATAATTCACATATTTTTCAGGAAGTAAGGTATTAGAAACCAAATTAATAGTCGCCCCAAAAGCCGCCGCCCCATTCGTAGAAGTGCCTACCCCGCGTTGCACTTGAACCATCGAAGTCGAACTCGAAAAATCGGGCATATTTACCCAATAAAGTGCCTGCGATTCGGGGTCATTAATAGGCACGCCATCCACCGTCACGTTGATGCGCGTCGCGTCCGTCCCACGTATGCGTATGCCCGTGTAGCCGACGCCTGCGCCAGCATCCGAAGTCTCAACTACTGAGGGGGTGTTTTTGAGGAGATAAGGAATGTCTTGACCGAAGTCATTTTTACGAATTTGCTCGCGTTTCAGATTAATAAAAGTCACCGGTGTTTTGTCCGATGCCATTGTAGCCGTAATCGTAACTTGTTGTAAATCAATTGATTGCAACGTTGAATCGCTCTGTTGAACAGAATTAGGCGCATTTTGAGCCGCTATACTGAGGGGGTCAATCGAAAGGAATAAAGCGACAAGAAGGCAGAATTTAATAGAATTGAAAATCATTTTAAACAGTATTTTTTAGTTAAAAAATGGTTTGAAAACAGGGAAGTTTCCAATTTTTTTAATAAAAAATACCCACGAAGAAAGGCAAGGAAGTTATGAGTTATGAATTATGAGTTATGAGTTAAAAAAACTCATAACTCATAATTCATAACTCATAACTATTAAGACTCTCCGTTGGCGGCATTATCCGCCCACGTTCGATGGGTATAATCTCAGCCTTCTTCGTTTAAAAAGAAAGCACCCCAAGAGATGCCGCAAAGTTAAACACGATTTTGTAATAATTGATTAATTTTTGTCACTGCTTTGTCAAACCTTTCATTTTCATGACCCCTCAGTATGGAATAGTTTTTTTGATAAAATTTCAACTCTGTTTCATATATTTTGAAGAGGCGGTCACGATCATGAGGGTTTTCACGCAAAGGATCGTCTTCCCAATTGACGCCTTCAGAACTGCATAAGAAGTAATAAGGAGTGATGAGTGATGAGTGATGAGTGATGAGTAATGGGTGATGAGTGATGAATGATGAGTGATGAGTGATGAGTGATGATTCACTAATCAATTGATTATCAATGAGTTGCATTAATTCTATACTACAATTTCCATAAACTTCATTTGACCATATTTTGAGAGTTAATAAATCTGTATCACTAATAATCAAATGCTGCTCTAAACCTATAAGGTTTTCAAAAACCTTATAGGTTTGTTGCTCCAAATCAAGTTGCCCATGTGCAATTTCAAGCAAATCTTCTTGTTTATACTGAGGAGTCTCTTTTTTTTCAAAAAAAGTGCGGGCATATTCTTCCACCAAAGGCACATTGAAATGCTTTGCCAATTGACGAGCGAGAGTTGTTTTGCCACTTGATTCTGGACCTGTGAGGATAATTTTGAGCATTAATTTTTCTTTTTTAAACAAAAGTACCTTGTAATTTTGTTTTTAATTAAATTTATAAAAAATTTGATTTCATGATAGACATCGAACCCTTCGACAAATGGCGTGAGCGATTTTATATCTCCGAAGAAGATAGTCATTCGCCTTTTTACGGTAAAGAGTACAGTGCTTTCTCTACTGAAAATATGGTGTATAATTATTTCATCCATCCTCAATGGGATTTTTTTGGAGCGGATACCTTATATGCTAAGATTTTATTTGCTGATTATGAAGAAGGTGGGGCTATTATTGAATTTATCGGCGAATGGAATGATGCCATTGGCAATGATGTGATGCACCTGAAACGGACTGTGATTGAGCCATTAATTGATAAAGGCATTTCAAAATTCGTTTTAATTGTTGAAAATGTCTTGAATTTTCATGGCTCGGATGACGAATATTATGCTGAGTGGGCGGAAGAAGCGCAGGATAGTTTCAACGGTGGCTGGATTGCTTTTATCAACACATACGACCATGTTGTAGATGAAATGAAACATACTCACCTCGACCATTATTTGCATTTTGGAATGGCATACAATGGTCTGAATTGGCGACAACATGAACCTAAAAACGTTATGAAAGCAGTGGAAATGCTCGTAAAAGGCGGAACACGAAGGCTAAATGAGTTGTGAGTTGAAAGTTGTGAGTTGAAAGTTGTGAGTTGAAAGTTATGAGTTGAAATAAAAAAATATAGACAATTGATTTTCAATATTTTATAAAAAATATAATTTAAAATTTATAAAAAAGGCTCTCGAAATCATGTCGATTTGAGAGCCTTTTTTATGCAAAATACTGAGGAGTTGTTTTAATTGAGAGTTTTGAGTTATGAGTTGAAAAACTCTCAACTCTCAACTCAAAACTTTCAACTCAAAACTCTCAACTTTCAACTTTCAACTAAAAAATGTCAACGCCTGCGAAATGGAATGCGCCTTCGATAGCAGCATTTTCATCGCTATCCGAACCGTGAACGGCATTTTCACCGATGCTTTTTGCATATTTTGCACGGATAGTACCAGGCGCAGCGTTTGCAGGATTGGTGGCACCGATTAGTGTACGGAATTCCTCTACGGCATTTTCTTTTTCAAGAATAGCGGCAACGATTGGACCGCGAGACATGAACTCGACCAACTCACCATAAAAAGGGCGTGCACTGTGAACAGCATAAAACTCGCCTGCTTTTTCAGTAGAAAGTTTGGTGTATTTCAAGGCGACGATTTTGAAACCTGCCGCGCAAATGTCATTCAAAATAGCACCGATATTGCCTGCTTCTACCCCATCAGGCTTAATCATTGTGAACGTTCTGTTAGTTGCCATAATTTTTTATTTTATTGATAATGAATATTTTATAAATTTAAAAAAAATTTAATTTTAAGAAATAACTTAAAAGTGGCGCAAAAGTAAGATTTTTTATTAAAATTATAGTTTTGTAAATAAGGAATTTTTAACGACCTTTGCACCGCTTTTTAAAAAACGGACTCAGAAAAATTCTATGGATATTCAAGGCGTCAAATCACTGCTGTCATCACCGAAGAAAATAGTTATTACTTCACATCGTAATCCTGATGGCGATGCCATAGGTTCTTCTCTTGGTTTGTATCATTATTTGATACAACTCGGGCATTCGGTGACTGTGACTTTTCCTTCAGGATTTCCGCCGATATTTGAATGGATGCCTGATTCTGATAAAATTATCATTTTTGACCTTCAACAAGCCCTCACACGCAAAGCAATTGAAGACTCGGATGTCATTTTTGCCCTGGATTTTAATTCTCTCGACCGCATTGATAAAATGGGCGAAATTATTAGACCCCTCAGTAAAAAGCATAAAATTATGATTGATCATCACCGCGAGCCTGAGCCTTTTGTGGATTTTATGCTCTCGGATATTACAGCGTCTTCTACCTCAGAGTTGGTTTTTGATTTCATTAAAATGCTTGGAGATGTTGAAAAAGTGAACAAAACAGTGGGCGAATGTCTTTATACAGGCATCGTGACGGATACGGGGTCTTTTAAATTTGCTACTTCTCCCAAATTATTTAGAACAGTGGCGGATTTGATAGAGCGAGGCGTGGATGATTACCTTTTGCAAGATTTGATTCATAATAATTTGCCTGAAAAAGTCCTTCGTTTGTTAGGTCATTGCCTCTATGAAAGAATGGAAGTTCTGCCTGAATATAAAACGGGCATCGTTTGGCTTTCAAAGAAAGATTATGAAATTTTCGATATACAACGTGGTGATACTGAGGGGATTGTGAATCATGTGCTCTCTATGAAAGATGTGCGTTTAGCATTTTTTGTTACAGAACAACCAACGATTGTGAAAATATCTATGCGCTCGAAAGGTGATTTGAATGTTCAGGAAATATGTAAAGACAACTTCAATGGCGGCGGTCATAAAAACGCTTCGGGTGGCTATTCTTATGCCACTTTGAAAGCCACTATTGACAAATTTAAAAACCTTTTACCATTATATAAGGAGAAAATATTGAATAGTTAGTTTGTCGTATTGTTAAATTGTTGTATTGTTTTTCTACATATCACAACACATAGCAATACAACAATTAGTTTTTATAAAATGATTTTAAAAAAAATTTAAAAGTTAAATTTATCTAATGAAAAATTTTAAAGCACTCTTTTTGGCAATGGTCGTTTTAGTTAGTTGGACGGCATGCAAAGGAGGAAAAAAAGGGAAAACGCCCAGCGGAAACGATTACACAATTCACACAAAAGGCTCTGGCGCAACTGCCAAAGACGGCGATTACGTATTTGCCGATTTTTATATCAAAAAAGATACACAGCTTCTTTTTTCAACGGCTATGGGTGGGCAAACCGCTCGTTTTCCAGTTGAGGATACAAAAGATGTGAAAGATCCAATTTTCAAATTGGTGATGGAAGGCATCAAAATGCTCGGAAAAGGCGATAGTGCTACTTTCGTGATGAATATTGATACCATGAAAGTAAAACCAGCTGGTTTTGAAGGTGGTAAACAAGCACTTATTACTTTGGTTATTAAAAATGTAATGAATGAAACAGACTTCGTCGCTACATTAAAGCCAGAGGAAAAACAAAGCTTCGAAATGATGAAATCAATGAAAGCTCGCGCTAAAATCGTGGTTGACTCATGCAAAACTTTGGCTCAAGATTACTCAGCAGGTAAATTTCCAGCGAATGTACAAACCACTGCATCTGGTTTGAAATATGCTGTTTTACGCCCAGGCACAGGCAAAACGCCTAATAAAGGTCAAGGCGTGGCGGTACATTATTATGGTAGTTTGAAAAATGGTGTTTCATTTGACCAATCTTTTGAGCGTGGTCAACCGATTACTTTCCCTATCGGACAAGGTCAAGTGATTCCAGGTTGGGACGAAGGTATTGCTTTGATGAAAGAAGGCGAAACAGGCGTTTTATATATCCCTGCAGCTTTGGCTTATGGCGATAAAGTTGATCCAAATGGTCCAATTCCTCCTAATTCTGAATTGATGTTTTATGTCGAATTGGTCAAAGTGCTTGATTTGAAACCACAACCACAGGCTGGTATGCCGCAAATGCAATAAATTAGGGTTTAGTTTTTAGTCTATGGTGTTTAGATTAAACCCATTTAAAAAATGTCTTACTCCTTTTGGAAGTAGGACATTTTTTTTTATATTTTTGTAAATGGAAAATAATGGAGAATGGACAGAGAGTTTTAAAATTCGCACTTTCATGACCGATAAAAGTCTTGAAGCGACGATGACCACTATTGGCAATCTTTTCCAAGATGCCGCAGGCAACCATGCCAATTTCAGAAAATTGGGCTACCATGATATGAAGGAACAAAACATGTTTTGGGTATTGAATCGCTTGAAAATTCAAGTGATTCGGTTTCCAAAATGGCTTGAAGATGTCAGTATTAGTACTTGGGTGAGCGAAATGCAGCCGTTTTCGCATCGTCATTTTATCATGACGGATGCTCAAGGACAAGATGTTGGCTGCGGTTGCTCACTTTGGACGCCCATTGACAGCATTACGCATCGCATCAAACGGCTCACTAATTTTGATACGCCCATTTTGGATAAACTTACACTTTGCGGAACACCTCCTAAATTGCCTGATACTGAGGGGGTCGAATTGTCTTCTGAAAAATTGGTCAATTTCAGTGATTTAGATTTCTTGGGGCATGTCAATAATGTGAAATATGTGGAGTGGATACTCAATGATTATTATAGAAATTGGGGTGAAGATAAATTTAGTAGCTTGGAAATCAATTATTTGAATGAATGCCTACTCGATCAAGTGATTGCAATTTATGCAAAAAAAGACATGGATGATATGTTTTATGTCTTGAAAAGAATCAGCGATGGAAAAGAAATATGTCGCGCTCGATTAGGGTTTTGCTGATGTGAGAAACTTTTTTTATTGAAAAGATGTTTACGATTTAAATACCTCTCCATGCTAAAGACACGCTTTTTGCTTATGTTTCCCTTGAGAATTGTGGTTTTTCCAAAGGAAAAACTCAATCTTCACATTTTTGAGCCTCGCTACAAACAGCTCATTTTGGAATGTGAAAAATCCAAAAGCACCTTTGGCATACCTTCTTTTATTGACAACAAAATAGCTGAAATCGGTACTGAAATTCAGATTGTCAAAATCGAAAAACGCTATGAGAATGGAGAAATGGACGTTTGTACTGAGGGGGTCGGCTTGTTCCGAATTGTCGATTTTTACAACCAAGCCATTGGGAAAATGTACGGTGCAGCAGATGTTATTGCTATGACATTGCAGAAAAGTGAAGGCGATTTTTTGAAAAATGAATTAATTTTAGAATTAGTAGAAGAGCTATTTGAACTTTTAAAAGTGGATAAAGAGCCGCCAACTGATGCCCTCCGTTTTCAAACTTATCAAGTGGCGCACTACGTCGGATTCACCATCGAACAAGAGTACGAATTTTTATGCCTTGATACTGAGGGGGTGCGGCAAGACTATATGCTCGACCATCTTCAACGCATTTTGCCTGTTGTCCGTGAGATGGAGCTTTTGCGCCAAAGGGCTTTGTTGAATGGGCATTTTAAAAATATAGTGCCGCCTCAGTTTTAGTATTTACTTGCCTTTCAAATCCAATTTCAAAGAAAAAATATTAGAATACAACACTTGCGAAACATTGCCAATATTAGTCAAGGCATAGTCAACTGTCAATCTGCCCAATTTCAAACCCACACCTATATTGGGTTGAAAATTCAAGTCTTTCTTCGTTGGGTCTTCTTCATTTTTCAATCGTTGAAAATTACCGATGCCACCCCGCAACCAAATCGTTTTTTGATATTCCAATTCAATACCTACACGTGGGTCAAGATTAAATGCCTTGCTGCTAACGAGGACATTGCGTTGCCCATCAGTTGCAAATCCTGCATCCGCTTCTACTGTCAAATTTAGTTTTGTACTGAGGGGGGTCACATACGCTGCCGCGAGGAAAATAGTCGGCTTCGTAATTTCGACAGATGATTTTGGAATGGTGTTATTAGTTTTAGTAAAAACTTCTTTCTCTTTATCATTTAAATTAGCCGTCCAAGCATTGTAAGTAGTCGTAATATCCCTACCCACCGCTGCGAGCCGCCATTTACCTTTGCGATATTGGATACCCAAATCAGCACCCACGCCCCAAGCACCAGCAAACGAACCGATGATACGACGCACCACTTTCAAGTTGCCACCAATGGATATATTTTTCCAAGTTTGAGCATATGAGCCTTGAATAGCATAATCTGCTGCTGAAAACTCAGTAATATTGTCATAATTAATGCTGCCATCGGGACCGACAAGGTTGAGCGTATAAGGAATTTGGTCAATACCAAAACGGATAACGGATAGCCCAATAACGCTTTTTTTAGAAGCATTTAAAGGCTTTGCGACACCTAAAAAATCGTATTTCGCTACGCCTCCAAACCATTCAGCGTGCATCGCTCCGATTTGAAAAGGGGATTCGAGAGCAGACAAACCCGCAGGATTCCAATAAGAAGAAAAGACATCGTTGCTGGTTGCGAGAACAGCACCGCTCATGCCATGTGCCCGCGCACCTACGCCGATGGCGAGGAATTCATTGCTGTATTTTTGAGCAAAAATATTTTGCTGAAATAAAAAAATAATGGAAAGCAGGGGTAAAAGTATTTTTTTATTCATTTTGGATAGGTCTTCAAAATTTGTTATGAAATTTTTGTAAAAATATAATCTTAATTTGAAACGGAAAAATATTTTGCAAATTGCTTTTAGATGCAATTTGAACATAAAAAAAGCCCGTAAGTTTTGAGTAAAACTTACGGACTATATTTAGAGTAGGCATTTTGTTTTTATAAAAAAATTATGCACCTAAATAGTGCTTCAACAATTTGCTTTTCGATGCTGAACGCAATTTATTGATGGCTTTGTCTTTAATCTGACGAACACGTTCGCGAGTCAAACCAAATTTATCGCCAATATCTTCCAAGCTCATCGGATGCTCTACGCCGATACCGAAGTAAAGACGAATCACATCGCTCTGGCGGTCAGTCAAAGTAGAAAGTGAGCGTTCGATTTCGCGGCGGAGCGACTCAATATATTCGAGTGCAGTATCTGTACCGGGCGTGGTCGTGTTTTCTAGAACATCGAGGAGCGAATTGTCCTCGCCATCTACGAAAGGTGCGTCCATCGAAACGTGTCGAGCGGCTACGCCCAACGTCGTTTCAACTTCCTCAGTCGTAATTTCGAGCAAAAGAGCCAACTCATCTGGAGACGGTTCGCGCTCATACTCTTGTTCGAGTTCAGAGAAAGCTTTATTGATTTTGTTCAACGAACCTACTTTATTAAGAGGCAAGCGAACGATACGACTTTGTTCAGCCAAAGCCTGTAGGATAGATTGACGAATCCACCAAACGGCGTAAGAAATGAATTTAAATCCGCGCGTTTCATCAAAACGTTGTGCTGCTTTTATCAAACCCAAATTACCTTCGTTGATAAGGTCGGACAATGAAAGTCCTTGATTTTGATACTGTTTTGCTACCGACACCACGAAACGGAGATTGGCTTTAGTCAATTTTTCAAGGGCAGCTTGATCGCCTTGCTTGATGCGTTTTGCTAAATCTACCTCTTCTTCAGGTGTTAATAGGTCAACTTTACCAATTTCTTGCAGATATTTTTCGAGCGACTGGCTCTCCCGATTGGTAATGGATTTGGTGATTTTGAGTTGTCTCATGCCTTAGAGTACCTCTTTTTTATATTGTTAGTCAAAGTGGATGTTAATTAACGAAATATCTTGATTTTTCAATTGGTTTTCGGCAGAAAAGAAAGGAATGGAAATATTTTTCAATATTTCGCACAAAAGTACGTTATTTTGACAATCTTGTCAACAAAATTATCAATGTATGGACATTATTTTTTTCAATCGGTCACAAAATTTTATTTTGAAAAATGATTTAATGCACCTATATTCACAGAATAAAATTTCTTATTTTATGAAAAAATAAAAAAAGATAGATAAAAATTTGGCTGAATCATCAATTAATCTTTTATTTACCCGTTTCCAGTAAAGATTAAATATTTTATTAATCAAAATTGGTCATTTATTAATTTCAAAAAACAGTTTTTATTGTTTTTAAAACTACCTTTTTATTATGGCTGCAAAACGTACGATGTACAAAATCGAATATATTTTTCGAGCATCACCCACCATTGTTTACCAATTTTTGACAACTCCCGCCTGTTTAGTGCGTTGGTTTTGCGATGAGGTAGATATTAGTGGCAATGTCTATACTTTCTTTTGGGATGGCGACGAGCAAAAAGCTGTTCTCATCGAAGACTGGGAAGATGAACTCCTCCGTTTTGAATGGGAAGATGCACCCATGCCCAACGAATACCTTGAATTTAGACTTTCTAAATCGCCTATCACCGAAGAAACGGTTTTAATCATTACCGACTTTTGCGACGTGAATGACATCAAAAGTGCTAATAAACTTTGGGATAGTCAAATCGCTCAAATGCGCGTCGAAACTGGCGGATAATCATGGGTAATGAGTAATAGGTAATGAGTAATGGATAATAGGTAATTTATTATTAATAAAACGGAAGGTACCCCTCAGTATCTTCCGTTTTATTTTGTAAAAATTACCCATTACCCATTACTCATTACCTATTACTCATTACCCATTACCCATCATTAAATTGCAGCCTCTCACATCTGAATTATCCAAACGTCCTAAAATAGTGAACGAACTGTCTGCATAAACCCGACTCAAATCATCGGTAGCAATAAAACTACACGTATCTAAGTTACCTAAATCTATCACATTGACCACGCCCATACTACCTTTTTGAGGTATTTTACTGAGGGGGTCTTGTATGGAAAGTGGGTCATTCAATTCTCTGATTAACACTTTCATCGTGGGAATAGTATTAAAAATACCCGCCCCTTTTGAATAGGCTTGCGACATTAATTCCGTCATACCATATTCAGAATGAATAAATTGTGCATTAAATCCTTTTTTAATACTTTCATGCAATTCATCTCTAATCATTTCACGCCGCCGCCCTTTCATGCCGCCTGTTTCCATCACAATCAGTTCAGGAAAATTAATGGTGTATTCCTCCACAAAATCCAATAATGCAAAGCTGACACCAATGAGTAAAGTAGGGATATTTTCAGATTTATTTTTCAATAAAATTTTATGTAAATTGCTGTAATCATACAGAAAAAAACCGCTATCCTTATATTTCGAGTGTTTGATGAAATCATCCGTCATGGCAACCAATGATGAACCACCTCGTTCCAAATAAGAAGGCAAAAGCCCTAAAACGCAATAGTTTTCTATACTTCCATAAAAATACTCAAAACCTCGGCGGGCTATACTTTTATAAAAATCCAACTCTCTCACAAAGTGTTGGCTCGTGATTGCACCCGTTGTGCCTGAGCTTGAAAAAATGGTTTCTTCTTCCCATTCATTCGTTTTAATGATATTATTTTTAAAAAATTGGATGGGCAGAAATGGAATATCCAAAAGATGACTAATTTTCGACAACTCTTTACCAATGAGCGAACAATAACGCCGATAAAAAGCGTTATATTTGTACTGATACTCAAACACTTGGAGAGCTAAGTTTTCAAACTCAGCATCTGTTGATTCACCTGCTTTACCCATAGCATTTTTCCGAGCTGCATCAGGTATCAAGTTGATAATTTTTTCTTTTAAAATATTTCTCAAATCTTTGAAAATCAATTAGTTATGCTTATAAAAAAATTACTTTTTGGCATTTTAGCTTTATCCTTTGCGACCTGTATCAGCCCGCCTGACTACCCAATTCAGCCCGAAATTAAGTTTATAGGATTGAGTAAAAATGTGATGCGTCAAGGCTTGCTGGGTATTGAAGACTCCCTTTTTCTCTCTTTTTCATTCACTGACGGTGATGGCGATTTAGGCAATTTAGGGCAGGGAAAAGACAGTGTCAACATTTTTTTGACTGATAAACGCACCAATCAACCTTCCGAGCGTTTCCGTATTCCTTATGTGCCTGAGCAAGGGGCAGGCAACGGCATTTCAGGAGATATTCGCTTGCTTCTTTTTACAACATGTTGCAACGTTTTGCCGCCTTGCGAAGCATCAACCACTAAACCGATTGACACTCTTATTTATGAAATATCTATAAAAGACCGCGCAGGGCATGAAAGCAATAAAATCCTCACTGCTCCCATTTATTTGCAATGCAAGTAAATTAATTAGGAAAGATAAATTAGGAATTAGGAATTAGGAGTTTTCAAAAGTAAATTCCTAATTCCTAATTCCTCCTTCGCTGCTTGTACGGTTTTGGCTAAATTTCCGACAAAAACGGCATCATCAATGATGAAAACAGGACGCTTTAAAAAAGTATATTCTTCCAAAATGAGCCTTCGATAGTCCCCCTCAGTAAGAGTAATTTCATGCAACCCCATGGCTCGATATTTCAAGGCTTTTCTGCTAAAAAGGGCTTCATAACTCCCAACTTTTGCCGCCAACCAATCCAATACTTCGGCTTGAATATTTTGCACTTTGATGTCTTGCAATTCACAAACAGTTGCAGCATTTGTTTCTTTCAAAATCTTCTGACACGTACTACACGACGATAAATGGTAAACTTTTCTCATTTTATACTTCATTCAACTTTTATAATTCATCAAACTCTCTATTCCCCTTTATCACCTACAAATTGATGTTCTTTGTATTTGAAAAGAACGTTAAAAGTAGTCAAACTACCGTAAATACGGGTAATATATTGCTGCAAATTTATCTTTTCTTCTTCCGATAAGTTACTCGCATTCACGCGTTGCTCCATCACTCGCACACGATCACGAACCATCGTAATTTTATGAAAAAATGTTTCGATAGGGATTTCTTTAGATTTTTGATTGGTATCAAATGGCTTTAAAATCATTGTTCCTTTTTCCCATTTATCGCCGAGAGGCACTTCCTCTGTTATATCAGACCATGCTCTCAATATGCGAGCGAGTGACTTTTCAGCTTCGGTAAAAGTGATTGACGTATCAGTTGGAACGGCATCAATAATTGTCCATGAATCGTAGTCTTTCCCCACGTTTTTGATACCATAAAGCATGAAACACACTTCATAAACCGCTCTATGCAAGCGAATAACGACGCCTTCGCCAAAAGCAGGATGCTTGACACGAGAACCAATACCCAATACTATTTTTTCTATTTCTGTCATGATTAAGAAGTTTTAATGATAAATAATTTTCATATTTACGCAACCGCTTAATCTATGTTTCAGGTGAGAGAGGGCAAAAAAAAACGCCCGTCACTTTAAACTTTAAGTGACGAGCGCGATATGCAGATTGTTCACACTACTTAATTGACTCATAAGATGAATCATCTCATTTGGATTTCTTGTTAAAACTGGGTTTATTTAGTGTGTAGTGCATAAAAAATTCTTTTTTCTATGTCTTTCGTTCGAGTATGTCAATATATTCTAAACAAACCTTATTAAAACAATTATGAAGCAAATTTATACCATAATAATCAATCGGGCAAGACAAGCATGAAGGCATAAGCATATTTTGTGACATGATTTTATGCAATTATTTATGTGATTAAAGTTATAATTAATTGATAATCAATCATTTAAATAATTATTTATTCTCTTTTTCATGGAATATGTTTTATTCAAAACTCTGAAAAAGTGTCACAAAAATCAATAAAAACAAATTGTTATTTTTTAATAGCTCTTGTCATTTCCCTTTTGCCAGGCGGACCCGGCAATGATTCGATAAAAAACCCTACCGATTTGAGTGTTCTTTTCACCATGCCTTTAGCACAATAGGTTGTTAGAGCACCTTGCGAGTGCAACGCATTAAACATTTTCTGCATTAAACGCTCTTCCCAAAGTTCAGGCTGAACATCGGGAGCAAAGGCATCGAAGTAAATTAAATCCATAGAATTTTGAAAATCAATGTCTTCAAAATTCATTAATAATTTTTGAAAATTGAAGTTTTTACTGAGGGGGTATATCTCTGACCATTTGCCCGAGTGCATTCTCAAAAAAACATCTTGATAACTTGCAGCATTTAATAACAGAACGTAATTAAGCTCAAAAACTTGCTCCATACTGAGGGGGTATGCTTCGATAGCAAAATAATTAATGGTAGCTTGTATGGGTTGGTGCTCAGATTCGAGGAAGGTCATGAAGGCATTTAAGCCTGTGCCAAAGCCTATTTCAAGGATATTGATTTCGGTAGGCGATTGTTGGAGTATATATTCTAAGCCAGCGTTGATAAAAACATGTTGGGTTTCCTGAATAGCACCATGTTTTGAATGGTAGGAAACCCCCAATTGCTCCGAATAAACGGAATGCGAGCCATCTTCAGTGAGAAATAGAGTCATATTATACAATCTCGCAATTCAGATACTGTAATATCCAAATGCGATGCATCATAAGTACATTCACCGTTTTGAATCAACAATAGCTGTGGCGATTCATGAAAAATACCCAATTGCTCAGAAATCGCATTGGAAATTGACCTATAGGCTATTAAATCAAGATAGTAAGGCTCAATTTCTTCAGCCTCAAAATCCCAATTTTTTTCAAAACGACTTTTTGCCATCGCTGAAATATTGCATCGAGTGGAATGTTTGAAAATTAGGCAGGGAACTTTCTGAGAGCGTTGAATAATAATATCCAACTGCGATTGCGACTCCAAGGGAATCCAATTTATCATGGAACTAAATATTTATTAAAAAATAAGCGTTTATTAAATCAAAAACTAACGATTTGCTTCCGCTTTTGCTTGCATTTTATACGGACAGCCATAGCCTCTTTGGCATGAAGACATAGAGACAATAATGATAGCCAACACAACGATTGGCAAAAAGATGTTTTTCAAAACTGATTTTTTCATGATAATAACATGGGTTTTGATAGAATAATAAATGTAAGCAACAAAATTAGATAATAATACGTTTTCAACATTAAAAAAAGGTGACTTTTAAACGGAATTTTAGAGATTTTATTTTTTTAAATACTTCTAATCATAAAATCTTCTGCTATAACGCCGAATTGTTGAAAATGATGCTTAATATGTCGCGCTTGAAATTGTACCCATTCTTCATAATTCATGGGTCCAAACACAGGATGAACGGGCATCAGGTCGGGATGTTCCAAATGATAATCCATAAAACGTTGGAATTGATTCAATAAAAACTCCTTGGATTGATGAATTTGCGGGAACATAGTTGGCATTGGCTCTTCCGAAACAAATTCAACCCTCACTCCTCTGGGAAAAGGATATTCCTGCTCTAAAAAACGCATTTTACGGTAAGCCAATCGTTCAGGTTCAGCATTTGGAGTAACGGCAAAACGTCCGTTGGCAACACTCATAATTTGTGATAAGTGTTCTATCATTTGATGGGCATTCATTTTTCCCCACAACGCTTCACTCTCTATTTCGATATTTTCCAATAATTGTGGAAATTTATCATACAAAAATGATTGATATTCAGTCATTTATAAATTTTTTTAATTTATTTTAATTTTAAAAACTGTCTAAGCCGTTCACATCCAAATTGAGTGTGCCATTTGAAGAGACATATATTTTTATATTGCCTTGCTGAATCTGAATGCGTTGCACATTAATATTACTCACCATACCCCTCAGTATCACGTTGTTCGTGAACTTATATTCACGCAACATATCGTTCATAGTTGTCTTAAAAAACTTCACATTTTCATCCAAAGGAAATACACAAGCTTCTTTCATTTTTTTCAAAATCACTTTATCAAAAAGCCATTTAGCACTTCGAAGCATAAAATCTTTAGATTTAAGATCATAATCTAAGTCTTCCATTTCAATCGTATTCTTTTGAGGATTGAATATAGGGCGACCTATTAAATATAAACTCCCTTCATAACTACCTGAAAATGAAACATTTACAACAATTTTATCATTTTGTCCAAACAACTGAATATCTCTAACAACTATTTCTTTACCGCCTGGATAAAATTTTTGATTGAGCACATAAGCCTTCGCCATAGACTCTGCTTCTTTCATCGAAATATCCGTTGTCAAGTTAGCTGCAAAATCATTGACCGCTGCTCCGCCCAACTGAAACGGAGGCAAAGTGGTATTAGGGTAAAAATTTGGCTGTTGAGTACCAGCAACAACTTCTGCAAAAGAGGTGGCAGTAATGGTGCTTTCAATCACATCGCCCGTTGTCCGAAAGGGCGTCATGGCAATACTTTGCGGTGTCAATTTCACCCACCACATGCCATAACTGCTGTTCATACTGACGGGTCGTTGCATGAGTTGCCAAGCTTCTTCGAGACTGCTTTTTATTTGAAATTGATTTTTTAATTGCTGATCAATAGCAGAGGTCAAGGTGCTTTTGCTGCGGTCGATGATGATATTGGCGATATATTTCACGTCAATACTGCCCAAACCCGTTTTCATTGCCATATTTTTAATCCAATCGTATCCCACAAGCTCGGTGACAGGCTGAACTGACCAGTCAGGATTAATTTTAATGGTTGTTCTAAACGTCAATGCCAACTCGCCTTCCGCTTCAAAACCTCTATTGCCAAACACTTTTTTAAAGACCCATAATTTTAAAGGCACTCGATAATTCATCTGCAAACCATCAAGCCGAATATTAATATTCTGGCTTTTAGTGGCATTCATCATCAAGCCATCGTCCTCAAGATTTTTATCTTCATAAATGACGCCGCTGAGTCGGTTGTTCAAAAGCCGCTCAATTTCCGCAGCATTGAGTCGAACTGGAATATTGACCGTTGATACTGAGGGGGGTACTTCCGTAGGTGGCTGATAGCTTTCCATAGGTCGCTGCGGTTGATTTTTTACTGCGCCACATGCTGAAAAATATATGGCTATAAAAATAAATGAAAATATTTTTAACATCTTAATCATTGACAATCATTGGTTTACAAATTAAAATTAACGCATTTCAATCTGCAAAAATACTTCTAAAAAATATTACTTTATTTAAAATCCCGATAAAGGAGGTATTTTTTCCTTATTTTTTTAAAATTTTCAAGACCGTCTCTCCAACTCGCTCTCATCTCCGCTTCTGACTTTCCGTCTTTTATTTGTTGTTGCATTGAGGTATTACCAGCCAATTTATCGAAGAAATTATTTTTTAAAAAGAACGAATCTTTATTCGGATAATTTTTGTAATAATCCAATAAATAAGTCAAATTAATTTTCCTTTCACTTTGTAAGGTATTGATATTCAAGGCAGTAAGGTCAAATCCATAACATTTTTTATTTTCATGAAATGGGTGCTTTGCTCCTTCATTCGGTATTGGCGTAAACTCAAATGTCGCTTTTTCTTTAGGAAAATTAGGCGAGCCATATATTTGAAACTGCTTCTCAGTCCCTCGCCCAACGCTCACATCTGTGCCTTCAAAAAAACAAATCGAAGGATACAGATAAACAGCCCTCGCCGTAGGAATGTTCGGCGAAGGTTTTATAGGCAATTCGTAAAATGCGCGATGGTCATAGCCCTTGCATTTTATCACAGTGAGTTGACATTTCATAGCATTTTCAAGCCACCCCTCAGTATTCAGCATCTGCCCATACTCGCCCATCGTCATGCCATACACAATCGGCACAGGCTGCATCCCGATAAATGATTTCAACGGTTTCTCCAAAATCGGTCCATCCACATAATGCCCATTCGGGTTGGGTCTATCGAGAATAATAACAGGAATTTTGTTTTGAGCACCAGCTTCCAAAATATATTGCAGTGTAGAAATATATGTATAAAAACGAACGCCAACATCTTGAATATCAAAGACTAATACATCTATGTTTTTCAAATCTGAACTATCAGGCTTTGCTTTTTTACCATAGATTGAAATAATGGCAATGCCTGTTTTAGCATCCACTGTATTATCTACTTTTTCGCCTGCATCAGCATCGCCTCTGAAACCATGCTCAGGCGCATATATTTTTTGAATTTTGATACCTTGTTTAATCAAAGTATCGACTATATGTGTTCTATTCTTTCCGACTATAGACGTTTGGTTGACAACCATCCCTACGTTCTTATTTTTCAGTAGTTTGACATACTTATCAAAACACTCCGCCCCTACTTTGATTTGAGCATTTTGAAACGTTTTGATAGAAGATTGCGCATTTGTTTGAATAAAAACAAAACAAATAATGGCAATTCGGATAATTTTTTTTAACTTCGTATTCATATTGACTTTAATATTGTAACACAAAACGGCTATTTTGTGTTTAGTTTAGTAAAGCGAAACTCCAGTTTCGCAGTCATCAATTAATAGTCGAAATTAAATTAATAATCTGATTTACCACATAGTTTTTAAAAATTTCAAGAATTTTAAGATTTAATGTCAAAAAAAATATATGCCATCGTGGATATTGAGACCACTGGCGGGCAAGCTACCAGAGAGAAAATTACCGAAATTGCTATCGTGCTTCATGATGGTGAAAAAATTATTGATTCGTTCGAGTCTTTGGTCAATCCTGAACGCTCCATTCCGTATTTTATCACGCAAGTCACTGGCATCAATGATGAAATGGTTGCCAATGCACCTCGATTTTATGAAATTGCGAAGCAAGTAGTGAAAATGACTGAGGGGGCAGTGTTTGTAGCCCATAATGTCCGTTTTGACTATTCATTTATTCAAGAAGAATTCCGCCGATTGGGTTTTACTTTCGTTCGTCAACAGCTTTGCACCGTCAAATTGAGCCGTAAAGCCTTCCCCGGTTTGCCATCTTATGCTTTGGGCAATTTAATTAAACATTTTAATATCAAAGTGAAAGATCGCCATCGAGCCATGGCAGATGTGATGGCGACAGTTGATGTTTTTCAAAGAATATTGGCTCAAGAAGGGAATACTGAACAAGCTCGAATTTTAATCAATAAAGGCATCAAAGAAAATCATTTGCCCAATGATATACCGATGGAGATGCTTCATAAATTGCCTGAATCGTGCGGTGTGTATTATTTGCATGATAAAAACGGTGAGGTGATTTATGTGGGTAAAAGTATCAATATTCAAAAACGCATTTTTGAACATTTTGGCGACAAAACCCCTAAAGGCGATAAATTGCAACAATCTGTTTTTGATATTTCATTTGAAGAAACGGGTAGCGCATTAATAGCGTTGCTCCTTGAAAATTATGAGATAAAACGCCTGAAACCCAGCATCAACAAAGCACTTAGGAAAACCTATTTCCCTTATTGTGTTTATAGTTTTACAGATGAAAATGGATATATCCGATTTCATGCCGTTAAAAATGTAGTGGCTATTCGAAAAAAATATACTTTATTGAACGAATTTGAAAGACTTATTGAAGGAAAATCGTATTTAAAAGCAGTCGCTAAACGGTTTGAATTGTGCGAAAGGCTCATGGAACCTTCATATACTGAGGGGGGTGCTACAATTCATAGGAGTTGTTTCCAACATCAAATCGGTCAATGTCGCGGGGCTTGCGTTGGTGAGGAATCGGCTGAATCCTATAATGAAAGAGCTTCTCAAGCCTTAGAAAAAATGAATACCCTTTTTGAAGAAGATTTTTTTATTATTGATAAAGGTAGAACACCTGACGAACGGGCGGTGGTACTCATTGAAGGAGGTCAATATAAAGGCTATGGTTACATAGATTATGAAAATATCACTACCGAGGATTTATTTGAAGCCATCAAAAAATATCCGACCAATGCTGATTGTAATAAAATTATCAAGTTGTTTTTGATGCAGAATAACATAAAAAAAGTCTCAACCTATTAACAGGTGAGACTTTTTTTTATTGATAAAAACCCAAGATTACTCAAGTTTGAATTTGATTGGAAGCGTATAGGCTACACGAACTGGACGTCCTTGTTGCTTACCTGGTTTCCATCTTGGCATTGATTGTACAACGCGAACTGCTTCATCGTTACAACCTCCTC
Source organism: Saprospiraceae bacterium (assembly GCA_043744275.1). Classification (GTDB taxonomy): domain Bacteria; phylum Bacteroidota; class Bacteroidia; order Chitinophagales; family Saprospiraceae; genus JAAFJT01. Next base: position 3,450 of record JAYTUY010000021.1, on the reverse strand, counting down.
CAATACCACGCTTAACAGCTACATCTACGATAGACCCGTCAGTATTCACGACGAAACCTACATATACAGTTCCTTCAATGCCGTTTTCACGAGCAATAGCAGGGTACTTGATGTTCTGACCAAGCCACTTAAAAAGAGCTGATTGACCATCAGGGAATTCAGGATTCTGCTCCACAATGGTAAAAATCTTCTCATCTGGTTCCTTCACAGGTTCTTTTTCAACCGGTGGTGGTGGTGGCGGCGGTGGTGGTGGTGGCGGTGCATATTTAGCAGCCGTATCACCTTTCTGCGTAGTTGTAGCAATATCCACCTTGTCAGGAATTACCGGCGGAACAATTTCTACTTCCTTCGGTACTTCCTTATCTTCCTTCACCTTAGGCGGCACAAACTTGATTTGTGGCTTCACAGGTGGTGGTGGTGGTGGTGGTGGTGGTGGTGGTGGCGGTGGCGGTGCAGCTTTGTCAAGCGGCGGCGGCTCCTGCAAAACCACTTCCTTCATCATCAATTCGTCCTTTTGAGGCAATAGTCCTCTCAACTTATCAGCGATAAGAGGCCAGGCAATGCCAATCAAAAATAAGGATCCACCGATTATGATACCACGTTTTACGTGCTTGCCATAAATTTGACGCAGATAGTAGCCTCCATACGTTTTGTTTCTCCCTTGAAAAACAATATCGTCGAGGCTCATCTTCATGATGTCTTTGCTATCCATTGACGTTTATTTTTTTAATACTTTGAAATTATTGTTTCGGAATAGTTCCGAGACTTTCCATGATTGTCGTGTCAATTTTATCAAGGTCAACCAATGCGTAGGCTTTTACACCTGTGATACGCATTTCGTCGAGGATATCCACCATATTTTTATATTTGGATTTCGGCATTGCCTTGATAAGTACGACCAAAGTGTCTTTACTGCCGTACTGTTGTGCCACCTCACTTTGACGATTTCTGATAGCACCCCGAACACCTGTGGCTGAAAAATCAGCCGAGTCCACTTGGAGATTGCCTTTTGCCAAATCTTCATCTGAGGCAATATAAAAGTAAACTTTATCTCGTTCACCCAGCAAAATGCTTAGCGAGCGCGACTTTTTCAGTGGCGGTGCATCATCTTCCTTCTCGTTTTTAGCAGGCTTGATAATCTCCATCGTTTTAGGCTTGCTCATGGTTGTAGCAAGCATAAAGAACGTAATCAAGAGAAAACCCAAATCCACCATCGGCGTCATATCAACACTGGGGGCACCTTTTTTACCCGTTTCTATCGAAGCCATTTATAATAATTGTTTAAGATTTATTAAATCACATAAATTACTCAGGAGCTGCGCCTCCTTTGGCAGATGTAATCAGATTGAAACGATTAGAATTTGTTTTTCTTAATGTTTCAATCACATCATCTATGAATCTATAGTCTGTTCCTTTATCGGCTTTAACAGCCAAACGAAGCCCATCATTCAGCGTCCTTGAGATAACGATGAGTTCAGCCAAATCATTTTTAGCTGTATCAACATCACCTGGCGAAGGAACGCCTCCTAATACTTTAGCTTTCGGATTAACACGAAGTCCTGTTTGTCTAAACTTTGCCATATCATCTTGATCCAAATTTAAAAGTGCTGGCAATTGATCTAATGGCACACCAAATTGGTCAAGCAATTTGAAACGCTTTTGCATAGCAGCAGTGACTTGGAAATTGTATCTTTTGGCTAATTCATCAAGTATAGCAGACCGCGTGTTTTGGTCGTCAACACCGAAGAAAGTCCGTCCATCATTACCAACCGATATTAATAAAATATCTTTTTCAGGAATGGGTATTTGGGCTGTTGAAGCCGGTATATCCACTTGAAGCGGTTCATTCGGACGAAATTTCGTTGTCAGGATAAAGAATGACAAGAGTAAGAAAGCAACATCACACATAGCGGTCATGTCCATCCTTATATTCTGCCTTTTCATTTTAACCTTTGGCATGATCTATTACGTTTTAATAGTTTAAAGAAATCTGATACAAACGGACAATTACTTGTTATGCGTCGCAAATGTTTGACCCATACTGAAAGCCGCCTCATCGATACGATAGCTCAAACCGTCAATTCTTGCCGTGAAATAGTTGTACATAATGATAGCGAAAGCCGATGTACCGATACCTAAAGCCGTGTTAATCAAGGCTTCAGAGATACCTGTAGAAAGTGCAACCGCATCAGGCGCACCCGATGTTGCCATACCCTGGAAGGCTTTAATCATACCGATTACCGTTCCCAAGAGGGCGACGAGCGTACCAACAGAAGCAATAGTAGAGAGAATAGGCATATTCTGCTCCAACATTGGCATTTCAAGAGCCGTTGACTCTTCAATTTCCTGCTGAATAGCGGTAATTTTTTGATCTTTTTCAAGCTCCGTGTTTGAAGCCATTTCTTTGTACTTCACTAAGCCGCTGCGAACAACGTTAGCGACTGAACCTCTTTGCTTATCACACTCTGAAATAGCGCCGTCAACATTGTTGCTCACTAAGTTAGATTGGATACGTTTAATAAATTCCGGAACTGATCCTTTACCCTGCGCTGCATTGAGGGTAAGTAAACGCTCTACAGAAAATACAATCACGCATAATAAGAACGTCATCAAAAGGGGTACGATAAAACCACCTTTATAGACAATGCCTAATGCGTTAAGTGGATGACCTTTAACTGGGTCGCCACCTTCAAAATTACTACCTTTGCCCATCAAAAAGTGAAAGACAAGTTCAGCGATGATTAGTGAAGCAATCATGACTGCAGGTGCGAACATTTCGTTGTTAGCTGATGCACCTTGAGATTTAGAGCTTGTTGCTGTTGCCGAAGCAATGTTTGGTTTACTCATAATTCAGTGAAATTTTGAGTTTTTTTAAATTGTTTAACAATAATTATTTAATAGCTTGTTTCAAAATCGTTTAGATGTGTTCAAATAGCGATTATTAAAATAACAAGTGCAATAATACAATATAAAACTGATTTGCCAACAATCTTCTTAAAAAAATTTTGTTAATCATCTTTTTACCTAAAATTTAATTGGTCACTCCTTTCTCTTACCCAATTATTTCACCGTACCCCCTCAGTAAATTTGCTCTTTTTCTTCACTTTTATGGCTTAATATTTAAGATGCCATCGCTTTCTAAAATGGTGTGAAGAGTTAAAACTTTTTTTCACTTTTTTTTCATAGCAAGAATTTTCAAATTTTACTCCTTCTATAATGTACTCTTGTTACGCACCGATTAGATAGGCTATTCACTGTTCCGTCAGTGTTAGCTTTTCAAAAAGAAAAGTAAAAAGTAAGTCATTGATTTTGAATTAATTTTTTTTATCCTATCTTAACGCAACTTTTCAGTAAGTAGGTTGCCTTAAATAATCGTCACTTTCAATTATTTTATAAAATGTTGATAATCAGCAAAATAAACCTTCGAGGTTTCTAAAACCTCGAAGGTTT
>JAYTUY010000020.1:0-33665 GCA_043744275.1 Saprospiraceae bacterium | reverse complement strand
CATGAGGCGTGATACTTGTTCTTAGTTCTGTAAACATCCAACTAAGATAATTCATATAATCATTATTTCAAAGAACTTGTGCGTAGTCGACACGGTTTCAAACCCTCGTAAAGTTGTAACGAATTGAAAATCAATATTTTACATAAAATTTAAATCCTAAAAATATACATGGAAATGCTGAGGGGATGTTTTGTTAAAAACACCCCCTCAGTAAAATCACTATTTTTCTCTTGCTTATCATACATTCATAGCAGCAAGTTTTACTCCTTAATCAACTATCAATTTAACAACACTATTTTCTTGTTGATTTTGAATATGAATGAGGTAAAGCCCTTTTGCCCAATTGGATACATCAAAAGTCTGTTGGAAATTGCCTTTGAGTAAATAGCTTTGTTGCGTAAAGATTTGGCTGCCCACAGCATTGAAAACGGACACGTTATAAATGCCATCATCTGCCACTGGAATGTCGAGATTCACTTTATCATGCGATGGATTGGGCGATAATTGTGCTTTTCCAATGCTTGACGCTGTTAATCCCGCAAAGGCATTACCCCCCTCAGTATTATTACCCGTTCCGCCTTGCAAAGCAGTAGTTCTGACGATAATATAGACGTAACCAGACGTTGTTGTGGTTCTGCCGACGCTATTAGTAGCCTTTGCGCGAAGATAATAATAGCCTGCGGGTACATTCGTCCAATTGAAAGTATAAGGGGCAGTCGTGACTTCGCCTATTTTTACGAGCGTACTAAATCCTTCAAAAAACTCGACTTTAGTAATTGTACCTGTTCCTGGCGATACCGACGTAGCGATACTGACTGTTGCATTCAAAGGGTACGAAGTATTAGTTGTCGGAGAAGTGATTGATATGCTCGGTGCTTGATTGCCGCATACGACATTGACAGCACACCACGCATTGCTGACTTGTGTTGCTTCATTGGAGGTTGCGCCATAAAGATCTTTTGCTGCTTGAATAGACCATGTTCTTGCGTTGGCGTAAGTCGAAGAAGCCGTCAGATAAACCGTTAAAGTGCGGTAAGCGATTTTAGCCGCTTTGTCCATGCCGATACCTTGCACGCTGTAGTTGAAATTAAAATCATTTGTTCCTGTTTTGCCAACGGTCAAGAGATAAAACCAATAATTCAAAACACCGCTGTTGGTATGCACACCGTAGTTGTCACTCGAAGACGTTGTCCAATTAGTCCCTTTGTAAGTATCAGGTTGCTGGTATTGTTTAGGATTTGCCATGTTGCGAATGGTGTAGTTCATACGCTCGCCAATTGTCCAGTTAGGCGCGTATGTACTTGGGTTAGAATAAAACTCAATCACCGTTCCGAAAATATCACTAAATCCTTCATTCATCGCACCCGACTCCTTGGAATACGTGAGATTGGCAGTGCGCTCAGTCAAACCATGTGTGATTTCATGTCCGCAAACATCCATTGCGGTTAGAGGTTTGACCGTCGTATTACCATCACCATAGGTCATGCGTGAACCATCCCAAAACGCATTGACGTAATTAGTGCCGTAATGCACATAACTATTGAGCGCAAAACCTGCATTGTCAATACTGTTGCGACCATGCACGTTTTTGTAATAATCATAGGTTGTTTCTGCGCCAAAATGGGCATCGAGGGCGTATTGGTCTTTGCCTGTCGTCAGATTCCAATTGGGACTGGTGCTTGAAAAATTCGTGGCACTGTACGTGGTGGTGTTGCGGAGATTTAAAGTATTGATGCCCAAACCTCGGCTGGTTTCGCGCAAAAGATAAGACGTTCCCGAACTACTTGACGTGATGTTTTTGACACCACTATAAGCTGTATTGGCTGTGCCAACAACATCGGCTTGGTGTAATTCATCGGTTTCAAGCAATACGCTGCCGTTTTCGGCATCAATATAAATAAGGCGGCGGCTCAATGGTTTTTGAGCATAAACGTTGAATCGCCAAGCCAAACGCACCCCCTCAGTATTCCACTCTTCGGTGGTCTTCACAAAGAGTTTTTCACCTTTGGGCAAGTAAGTAGCATTTTTATTGCCTGTTTCTACTTTCAAATAAGCTTCTTCTTCAGCGATGTCCCATTTATACTGCTTGGCTTTGATGTGTTTTAATGCCAATTTTAAAGCAGACTTTTCACTCAAATTATCAACTGCCTTTCTATCAATCGCTTCCAACGCTTCATCGTTGAGCCAATAGCCATTGGCAACTAAGAGTTTATCATTTTTGACATGACAAATATATATTGCTTCATTGACAGGCAAACCGCGTAGAGTCTGTTGATACCGATAGTGCGTGAAACCCATTTCGTCGGGTTCAGCCCGCATCAAAGTTGCTGGGGAGGTAGAGGTCATACCTAAAAACTGATTGACTTCATTGGCTTTATTGGAAAATACAGGTGCGTTGTTTTCCTCAAACTGAACAAGTGTAGGTAGTGTTTTTGGGCTAACAGGTTGTTCAATAAAAGATGGTTGTTTGCTAAATTTTTGAGCATACATCATAGAACAGCTCATGAATAAAAGGAGAAGAATGGAAAATTTTGTTTTCATAATGATTGTTTTTTATAGTTTAATAAATACAGAAAATACATTGGAATAAGCCGCCCTACAAATTGCCTCGTAAGGCGACCTCAACCTTTCATTTGGTTTTGGGTTTTTGTTTTATTTGAATGGACATTGATTTATTATACCATAAAGTAAAGAGCATTTCAAACAAAAGCCAAGCACTTGAGGACGAAAGGGGTGTTTGACTGTCCGAAGCAAGGGTTTTAATTATCGAAGCATTTTTTTCACGCCAATTTCGGTTTCTTAAAAGCCAAAGAAACAATCGTCCCGTTATTGATTTCATAGTTCAATTGACCATCCAATTGTTTTGTCAAAAGCATAATCAGTTGAGTGCCAAAGCCAGTGCCTTTGGGTTGACTATTCATGGATTTGCCGATGCCATCGTCTGATATTTTCAACAACAGAGACCCCTCAGTATTGAAGACATTTTTGTCTTCTGTTAGGCTGATTTTTATCATGCCATTTTCTTTTTCTTTAAAAGCATATTTTAAGGAATTGGTTAATAATTCATTGGTAATCAAGCCAATAGATATAGCGGTATCTACATCTAAGATTAATTTAGGCATATCACATTCTACTTTGATGCGCCCTTCTGCATTAAAAGAATCGAGGATACTTTCACTCAAATTGATGAAATAATCCTGCATTTCTATGGCTGCCAAATGCTCACCTTGATAGAGTTTTTGATGAATAATGCCCATCGATTGAACTCGGTTTTGACTTGCCAACATAGCCGATTGTACTGAGGGGTCTTCAATTTGAGCCGTTTGTAATTGTAGGAGACTCGACACCACCTCCAAGTTGTTTTTCACTCGGTGATGTATTTCTTTCAACAGCAATTCGTTTTCAGCATTTTTAGCAGACAACTGTACTTGAGCAGCTGTGAGGCTTTGCAATGATTGATTAAGCTCAAAGGTGCGATGGGCAACTTCTTGTTCCATCGACGAAAACAGCGTACCATATCGGCTGGTAATATAAGCAGACAACCCAACTGGAAAGCATAAAAACAACAATACCAAATCAATATAAAATTGCTCTGTTGTCAATGAAATAACATTCGTCGCATACAATCTATCTATTAATAAAAAAATGGTTGTCCCGACGGCTCCTAAAATAATATAATGGACGCCTGGTTTTTTAGTTTTAATGGCATGATACATCAAAATGCCAATGGCTAAAAGGATAATGATAATAAAAATAGAATCACAAACGATAATGGGTACGATTGGAAAAAAATATACAAGCCCTCTAATAATTGCCAACCAAACCAAATGTTTTGTCCAATTAAATTTATCCAAACGGAAAATCAGCGAGATAGTATAAGGCAATAAAACCAAGCCCAAACCAAAAGCAGTAGAATTGAAAAATCCTCTAATTATTGAAAACCAAAAGCCATTCAGCGGCAAAAAAAGCTGCGAATAATTGGTAATAGCAGACAGTAAAAAAAATGTGATGACCAATGAAATAAACAAGTTAGAATTGTCTTTTGGAAATTTAAAAAATAGCAACAAATGGAGTAGGAGTAGAAGCAAAAGCAAAGCTGTAATGATAGAAAGCGAAGCGATGGCATACGTCTGATTATTTTCAGCCGCCGCCGCTTTAGCTTCATTGGCAAAAGCAATGGTAAATCCGAGACTTTGAGCATTGTGTTTGAGTAATTGTTGAAACTTTTTTGCTTGATGATTAGAATATCGTATCGCCAACACATGTGAGGCACGCGGCAACATCTGCATAGGCATATCCAAGCAATAGCGCGGCACAAAGTTTTTTTCAAGGCTGCTTTTGGTTGAAAAAATGCCATAATCTTGACATTTTTTTCCATCTAAATAAACTTCTGCTGCTCCCCATGACCGAAAAAATAAGCGAGTCGCTTGAGTATAAATGGACGAATCAGCCGTAAATGACAGTCGCCACCATCCATATCCCTGCCATAAACTATCAGGAAGAGCTTTGGCAGATAAGCCTTCTGGCGCAATATTATGCCATGCAGCATCGTCGAAATCGGGTTCAGCCCATTTGATATCATCGCCTGACTGATATTTCCAAGCCTCCTTAAATTTTAAAGGCAAAGTGCCGTCTTTCCCAATCATGGATGAGCTAAGATGTGGCGTTTCGATTTGAGACACCCCCTTGAGCGCATTTTGCGCCATCATGCTCTGCATGACAGTAAAAATGAAGATTAGAAGACTTAGTGACAGTAATAATTTGGAGTTTCGTTGCATTTTAATTTAATTTTTTAATTGATTATCAACAAGTTACACCAATTTCGGTTTCTGAAAAGCCAACGAAACACTCGTTCCGTTTTTGATTTCATAGTTCAATTGACCATCTAATTGCTTGGTTAAGAGCATGATAAGTTGAGTGCCAAAACCGGTGCCTTTGGGCTTGTCATTGATGGGTTTGCCGATGCCATTGTCTGATATTTTTAACAATAGAGACCCCTCAGTATTTGGGACGTTAAGCTGTTCCGTTAAGCTGATTTTTATCTCTCCTTTTTCATTTTCTTTGTAAGCATATTTCAATGAATTAGTGATTAACTCATTGGTAATCAAGCCAATAGATATAGCAGTATCCACATCTAAGACCAATTGAGGCATGTTACATTCTATTTTTATGCGCCCTTCTGCATTAAAAGAATCGAGGATACTTTCGCTCAGATTGAGGAAATAATCCCGCATTTCTATCGTCGCTAAATGCTCGCCTTGATAGAGTTTTTGATGAATAATGCCCATCGAATGCACTCGGTTTTGACTCGACAACATGGCGGCTTGTACTGAGGGGTCAACTATTTGAGCCGATTGTAATTGTAAAAGGCTGGACACTATTTCAAGATTATTTTTCACTCTATGATGAATCTCTTTCAGCAGCAATTCGTTTTCAGCATTTTTAGCAGTGAGTGAGGTTTGGGAGGTTTTGAGTTGCCATAAAGCAGTTTCTATTTCTTCATTTTTACCTTGTAAAATAGTATTGGCTTTCTGTTTATGTCGATTGTTTCTTAAAAGCATCAAGGCTACACCTACAAAAACGGCTAATGTGCCAATAAGAACAGAAAGTTTAATCGTATTTTGATTGTCCCTTTTAGCAGTTTCCATCAGTTGAGCGCGTTCTTTTTCTTCAAAAGTGAGCGAAACCAAGCGTTTTACTTTGTCTTGACTGTATAAACTATCCTTCGCTGCAATGGCTATTTTGTAATAATGCAAGGCTTCTGAATCATTTTTACCTTCATACAAAGTAGATAAATTTTGACTACTTTTTAAAATACCATTGGCATTGATGCCTTTTTGAGCAAAGTTCAAAGCCAGTTTAGCGTAATAGTAGGTAGAATCACTCTGTTTTGTTTTTTGAAACAATTTTGCCATCCGATAATAGCCTTCATATAGGTCTGAATATCTGTTCTCATGCATGGCTACTCCGATACTTTGTAGATAAAAAGTATGCGCTTTCTCTACATTATTTTGAGCCATTGCAACATCGCCCAAGAGATAATAAATAGTAGCCAATATGCTTTCCTTCTTCATTTGAGCCAACGGTAGAGCCTCATTGAGATACATAATCGCCGAATCCAATTGATTTAAATTATAATAGCACTCCGCTGTATTTGAAAGGTAAACTGATTTTGAACTAACGATAGGTTTAGAAACCGTTTGATAAACAGCGTAACATTCATGCATAGTTGACAAGGCTTTTTGCCATTCACCTTGTTGCATATATAAATCAGCAGTGTTGTTTAAAAGAACAGCTACTCGGTCAGTATCCCTGATTTTCATATTCAACTCTTTCGCTTGATTGTACATTTTCAACGATTTGGCATAATCGCCTAAAAATTTATATGCCGCTGCCATCGTATTCAACGCCCGAGCCTCGCCTGATAGATAGTTGAGCGTGCGAGAAAGTTCATAAGCTTGTTGCCCTAAAAGATATGTCTGATCGGGTTTAGTATGCCGATATTCAAACCCTAATTCGATGAGGGCAATCACTCGATTGGTATCGTTGGGTAATGTTTTAAGTTCATTTAGTAGGCTATCCCTCAATGCAAAAGATTGTGCCTGCGAGGCAAATCCCAATAATAGTAAGCCAATAACTATTGAAAAAATGTTTTTCATTCCCGATGAGGATTGTAATTTAAATATTGCTCTCAAATATACGGAGTTATTGGTCTTGATTTTTAAATAAGTTTCGCTTTATTAAATAACAGAGAAACCGTTGTCCCATTATTCACTTCGTAATTCAATTGCCCATCCAATTGCCTTGTCAATAGATTAATCAATTGTGTTCCAAAACCAGTTCCTTTGGCTTTACCATTGAGCGGTTTGCCGATGCCGTTGTCCGCTATTTTCAGTAAAAGAGACCCCTCAGTATATGGGACATTTTTATCTTCTATTAAGCTAATTTTTATCTCCCCTTTTTCTTTTTCATTGAAAGCATATTTCAAGGAATTGGTGATTAATTCGTTGGCAATTAAGCCGATAGAAATAGCGGTATCCACATCTAAAACTAAGGCGGGCATATCGCATTCTACTTTAATACGCCCTTCGGCATTGAACGAATCAAGTATATTTTCACTCAAATTGATAAAATAATCCTTCATTTCAATTGAAGCCAAATGCTCACCTTGATAGAGTTTTTGATGAATAATGCCCATCGAATGCACTCGGTTTTGACTCGACAACATAGCGGCTTGTACTGAGGGGTCGTCTATTTGAGCCGATTGTAATTGTAAAAGACTGGATACTATTTCAAGGTTATTTTTAACGCGATGGTGAATTTCTTTCAAAAGCAACTCATTTTGAGCATTTCGATGGTCTAATAAGGTATTTTTATGAGCCAAATCCAGATTGAGCGTTTCTAATTTTTGATTGACTTTTGTTCGGACTCGATTGTTGCGATATAAAATGAGGGCAATGACCAAGACAACACTTATCCCAGCCAGCATCGCGTAAGCTCTGACATTGCTTTGCAGTTGCAAATTCTCCTTCTCTACTGCCAACAAACGGATTTGCTCATTGAAGTTGATGTTTTGATATTGATTGAGTTTTTCCTGCCGGTTGTTATTCAAACTATCATTCAAAGCTTTTGATAATTGCAAAAATTGAAATGCTGAGACTATATTTCCTTGCGCTTTATAGCTCTCAGTCATGGTGCTAAAGGCGTTGTTGATAGCGGTAGGAGTGCCCAATAATTGAGCAGTTGATAAACACTTTTGAGCATAAAAAAGACTTGAATCCAATTGCTTATTTTTTCGATAAACCTCTGCCATTGAAATATAAATATTGACCAAAGCATCCCTCGAATTTTCATCTTGGCAGAGTTGTTCCGCTTCTTTCAAATACTTTTTAGCCGTTAAAAAGTCTCCCTTTTGACTATAAACTAAGCCCAAAGTGTTCAAACTATTGCCTTTTTCAAAATTATAATACGGTGGATTGGTTAGTTGCAAATTTGAAGTATTCAGATAGTTAAGTGCTTTATTGGTTAAAAAAATAGCAGAATCCAATTTATTAAACTGCCGACAGACATTCCCAAAATTGGCATAAGCAGCTATTAAACCGACATTATCATCCACTTTTTCAGCCGTTTTGATGCCTTTTTCAAAACTTTCAAAGGCTTTTTGGTTGTTTCCCGTACCAATATTTAAAAAAGCAAATAGAATGTGAATAGCTGTTAAATTGTAATAACGGGCTTTATAGGCATCGCCATCTTTCGCAAATTTCTTTACATTCCAATTCTGTTTTTCACTCTTGGCATCTTCCGCAATTTTCAATGCCTTCGACAATGCCTCGTATGCTTTTGGATAATTGCCCATAATTTGAGTGACATAACCGATGCTCTCATAGGCACTCGCTTCCCAAAGTTTTTGATGGAGTTTTTGAGATAAACGCAATTGCTGTTCTGCAAAATAGAGAGCGGTATCGCGATTCATTTCAGAATAATAAAAATGTAAATCCCTGAAAGCCGACATTTTCAAAGTGTCATTATCAGTATGTTGCAACACATTCCTGATACTATCTAATTCTTGTTTAACGGGTTTGTCAAAGAGGGTATTTTGAGCCGCCAATACTGAGGGGAGGCTCAAAAGGCAAAGGAACAATAAAAAATAATTGGGAATTCTCATTGGTAGTAGGTTATTTGTTTTCTGACATTTGGTAAAGCGAAAGCTATTTTATTCTTAAAGCAAATATAAGCAAATCGATGGAAGGTTGATGATTTCAATTAAAAAATAACATAAAAGTGAATATCTTTGCTCTTGAAATATTTGAAACATATCCTATTGTCACCTTCTATACTGTTAGATGGGAAAAAGAAGAAATTTCAGAAACCGACAAATTCATCAAAAAGTTTCTATATCAGCAAACAAAATATAAAACAGAACTACAGGAAATATTAACCCTGATTGAAGTCATTGGTGAAGAACGTGGTGCAAAAGATATTTACTTTACACGACATGAGAATTTGGCAACAGCTTTACCGCCATCATCTACACTTTTAGTAAAGGGAATAGAAATTCTTTTTTATGAAAATAGACTGCGGTTGTATTGTATAAAAATTAATGAGAATATTGTTGTTTTATTCAATGGCGGCATCAAATCAGCGCAAAAAGTTCAAGATAGTCCTGATTTGATAATGAAATTTAGAGAAGCACAAACATTTGCTAAACGTATTTGGCAAGCCATTAGAGATAAAGATATTGTTATTAACCAGCCATCACACGAATTAAATGATGCTTTTGATACTGATGAAATCATTTTGTAATTATTGAAAATCAATATTTAAATTCAAAAATTCCATAAATCATGGCAAGTAAATTCTTAAAAGAAGCCTTAGCTGACCGTCCAGTGGAAACTAAAATATTTGTCAAAAAATACCTTGATTTTGTGGACAGAGTGCATGAACTTATGGAAGCTAAGGGTATTACACAAAAAGAATTAGCAGAAGCATTAGGTCAACAGCCTTCTGCAATTAGCCGACTCTTGGGTAGTGATGCACACAACTTGACTCTAAAATCTATTGTAAAATTAGAAGCCTATTTCGGTCAAGAGATTATGGTCATGAAAACGCCCAATGTTTAAATAAAAAATGGCTTCATTATAATTTGTTTCATTTTTTATTTTTCAACAACTCTTTTATTTCACCATCATTGCCCGTCATTTCCCAGCCCAATAATGTAACAGGGATAATTCCTGCGTTGTAAAATTTTTCAAAGAAATTATAAAGTGTCAATTTGTTTTGCTGCAAACGACTCATATCCATCATCAATTTTTCAATAAAATATTTACCTGTTACATAACTCGTCCCATAACCTGGCTGACGTAAATATAAATGCTGCTCAAAGCCCACTAAGCTTTCATCGCCTGTCCAACCTTTTGGTGTCCATTCCACTTGAAATTTTCTCGCTTGTTCATAATTAATCATATTTGCCTGTGCATATAGGGATGCCAAGCCGCGTGCACAACGCTGCGCGAGCATAATCCAAACCAATTCACGCGCTCGGGGATTGGCATCCCACAAACCAGCGTGCATAAATGTTTCTTCCAAGCTTGTAGCCAAACCTTCCGAGCGCTGCATCCATAAATTATAAGGCAATGCTTCTTTTCGCAACAAACTGACATGTGGTTCTTCTCGAAGGCGGGCGATTTCAAACCAGTGAGTGGAATGAGAATACAATACTGAGGGGGCTCGAAAACTGATATTGGCGAAGAAATTTCGTTTGTCTTCTGGAATAAAATCTCCGATATGTTTTCGCAGTTCAGGCTCCATATAGTTTTTTACAGGCATAATCTCCTTCTGCTTTAAAAAGCTCATTAATTGATTGATGGCTAAATCAGTGCCTTGCGTAAACTCCTCTGTATTTGAAAATGCTTTTAACTCAGGCAAATGGCGGTTGTGCTCTCTTTCCAATTGTAAAGAAGCATAAGCACGAGTCAATTCACGCTTCAATAAAGTGACTTCATCATCCCATGAAAACGGAATCATCATGACATTTCGCAAATGCCAAGTATAATTTGCTTGACCAATACCTGATGAGCCATTTTTTTTAGGGCTTTCTTTTTCTAACCATGCTGCTAATTTCAAGGTGGCTTCTTTTGCTTTGGTAATGGCATTTTTCAATGTAGTGCTGTTGTTGGTTGTTTTCTTTTCTAATTCATCCAACATCATCAAATGGTCTTTTATATTGCCAATGCCTGCATTCCATAAATCTTTTGCATTGCCCGTGAGGTTAATTTTCGCCTGCTCGTACAAGGGAGGAACTATTTTTAGCTGCTCTGTTAATTGAGTTTCTGCTTCTGTTGAAAGCGGATAAGAATATTTCCACAATTCAACGGCTGCAAAACTGGTGGGTCCTTCATGCTCGGGCGTATCACTTTGTTCATTAAAAATAATGGCATAAAAAGCAGGGTCGCGAACCCAGGGCTTTAATATGCGGCAATTATAATCCAACGCATTCATTTCTGCCAAGAGTAAAATATAATCTACTCGTTGTTCTATTGACCAGCCAATTGTATCCATATTGGCATGACGGGTTTTGTATTGACCTAAAGTCTGCTGAATTTTCAATAGGGTTTGACTGCGATAATCAGGCACACCACTTGGCAAACTGGTTCGTTCCAATAAGCGCAACTCTTTGCATAATTGGAGGAGCGATGAATAGTTTTTGGTTTGATTGATGCTTTTAGGCTGTTTGTTTTGAGCAAAAGCCAAATTGAACAAAAGCCCGAAGAGGAGTATTGAAGTTGCTTTTTTCATTTTTTAAAATTGATTTTTTGATTGAAAAATAGGGAAAATATGGTGCGTTTCGCTCCATTGGCGCGGTGCGCCATCAAGCTAAAAGCATGACAAGCCAAAGGCATGACTGAGGGGGGTAAAATTAGCCTTGCTGAATAGACATTTCTAACGCCCTATTACCTTTTGAATACTATTTTTTGAAACAGTCCTAACACCGTACAAAGCAGCATACTTTTTCCAATTATAAACCACGTTTTGTACTTCGTCAATAAGTATATTGGCATTTTTTACATTGAAATAAGCGGCTAATTCCATTAAATGTGTTCGGTTTGGTTTGGCACTTTCTCCCGCTACCATTGTGCTGTGCAGACCATATCCTGAATACGAAAACGTTAAATCATAAGCAGGAGCCAAACGCCATTTTCCTGCGGCATCCATAAGGAACGAAAAGTTTTTGCTGTGGTCGTCTCTGTTATTCGCAAAAACATTGAAAGCCGCCAAACGCAATACCTTTTCATAAGCTTTTACGTCTTTTTCGAGTTGAAAAGCACAATCCATCAAATGCCCATAATCTAAGGTGCTTAATCTGAAATTATCGTGCATCATACCTGCTGCCGAATGTAAATGCAATCGGTTATTGCCCTGTCTATCAAAGCGTTTTGTGCCAAAATAGGTATTGCCAGATTTACCTTCAAAAAGCCAACATTCGCTCATTTCAATACCTGAGTCTATTGCCATTTTGTAATACGCGTACTCAATATTGGCAATATCCTTACTGTCAGAAGATGCAGGAAACTTGATGAGCCAATGCTCATACTGAGGGGGTAAATCTTTTTCGGCACTTATTAGATGTTGAGTGAAAGGATTGTAGCCGACTAAAATTTTAGGGCGAGCACCACCTGATGAGCCTCCCAATTTGAATATTTCATCTAAAACATCAGTAGCTGTACCCGAAATAATGCGCTTGGTGGCTTTGGCAATGTCATCTAATTCAATCTTAAATTGGTCTGCTTTTTCAATAGATATTTCAGGTCTGTAAATCAACGCCCCCATGCCTTGACTGCCGATGTATGCCAATCTATCAAGAGGGGATAGAGCCGCAATGGAAATACCACGTGATGCCAAAGCCCTGTCCAACAGTAATTTGCCCCAGCCATCGGGCAATGAATCGGCAAATACGCCAAACAAACCCTCAAAAGGCAGTTCATTTGCCCTGTTAATGTCCGTATTCAATTTGAGTTTGATAGGTGAAATTTCTAAGCTCCTTTTTACAAACTGCGGATAATACTTGAAATAGATAAGTCGGTTTTCGCTTACCAATTCGCCCACTTCAATTGCTTCGGCATCAAACTGAATGGACACAACTATTTTTTTTACTTGCTCCATTAGCTGCGTGTTTTATCGCTGAATAATTTTTCAATAGCCTTCAAATTTTCAATGGGTTTCAAGATTGTATCAAAGTCATTGAGCCGATTAAGTACATCCGCTAATTGCAGCAATGACTCCAACGAAATCTGCCCAGTTGCTTCAAAACGTTTGAGGCTACCCAATGAAACGCCTGAGCGTTTGGCTAATTCAGTTTGAGAAAAACCCGCTTGCTTCCGCAAAGTCTTATGTCGTTGGGCGATTTCTTCTAAAAAATTAGATGGTTTTTTAGTTAATCCAAATTTTATCATTTAGCTAATATTTTAGACAAAATTACATTTTTTAAACAATAATAGCTAATATATTGGCTTTTAAATTTAAAAAATAGAGAAAATACTGAGGGGTAGTCACTCTCGCATTTTACGGATTCCAATCTATCCAATTCGGTCTTTTATATGGATGCTTAAAAAAATGAAGCACTTTGGCGTTAAATTCTTTTTTATAATGATGCACAGTACCATGACCTGATTCTGGCAGAATCCACAAATAGGCTTGTGGTATATTTTGAAATATTTGTAACGTATGTTCGGGTCTTATCACATCAAAATCGCCACCGATTACCAAAGTGGGGCATTTTATTTTATGCAAATCAGAGAGCGCAATATGCGGCTCTATCTCCATCATGTGCAGCAATTTTATGGTGTTTTTAGTAGCGGCATCTTGATTGGCAGCCCGTAACTTGGCAAGGTCTTCTGTTATCATTTTTGTTCCTACAGGGTCAATAACGGCAGTATCAGGTGTTAAATTAGCCCCAGTAATCGCCATTTTTTTAACTTTTTCGGGATGCCGAATTGCCAACAATAAAGCATTGTTGCCACCATCGCTCCACCCAATGACGTAAACAGAATCGAGTTTCAAATGAGTCAGCAAAGCGTCAAAATCATCTGCCATCATTTCATAAGTGAGGACATCGCTCCCATCAAGAGATTTGCCTTGTGCTCTACTATCGACTGCAATAACTTTATAAAATTGTGAAAAATAAGGGATTTGATACCGCCAATCTCTGATAGAACCGCCATTACCATGAATGAGCAATAGAGGTTTGCCTTGTCCGTAAGTTTCGTAATACAGTTTGATGCCGCCCGTCGCAAAGTATTTACCTGCTTTGGCATTGTTGCCGTATTTAATAGAAGGCGATGTTTTCTTTTGCGCTTGTGTATAAGCCGTTAAAGAAAGTAATGATAAAAATAGAACTAAGGAAATACGGGTCAATCTTTTCATTCTTATTTGATTTTTTGATTGAAAAATATGGTTAACTTGTTTTCAAAAAATAGGCATCATAAAAGTATAATTTTTAACAAATTTTGGCATCTAAATTATTTTATTGATTTAAAAACAGAGAATATACTGAGGGGTAGTCACCTTCTTCATTGCTCTCGCGCCCACACCGTTATTTGCTTTTCGCCTTTATCGTTCACATAAGTTTCCGTCATCTTTACTGCGCCATAATGCAGAAATTCAAAATAAAAAGTCAGTTGTTCAGCCGACATGCCAGATAGTGTGAACGTGTTATTTCCTACAAATTCACAGTTCAATCCATACGGCATACCGTTCTGTTTATCACCTTTTATCCATAATTGGCGGTCTTTGACGAGCAATTCCATTTTGTCCTCTTTCTTTTTTTCGCTGATGTAAGTACCCACCATCAGACCTAAACCTACTGGTTCTACGATTAATTTTTCAGCCATACTAACGGTATATTCCACCTTTTTAGAGCCATTTTTTAAAGTATTGACATCCAAAATTCGCTTTTTAGCCGCAGGCGAAGCCGAACTACTGTCTTTTTCAAGCCACGGGTCGCCTGTGAAATACAATTGCGTAACCAATGGCTGATAGCCTTCGGCAGTAATCATCATATGGAAATGGGCGGGACGGTAATTGTTGCCCTCACCATAAGGCACTGGCAAAATGGAGTTGAAGGAATAATTGCCTTTGTCGTCAGAATAGGTCGTGCCTCGATATTTGAAATCGGCAGATTCGTTGTCGTAAACGCCCTTGCTGTCACAATGCCAGAGTTCTATTTTGGCATTTTTATAAGGCGTTGTGCAATCGTTGTGCAGAATTTTACCCAATAATTCAATCGGGTCGCCTTTTTCACCCGCCATTACAAGGCTTTTCCGAACAGGGCTATCGGGTCTGTAAAATGGTCCCAACACATCGGAGGTAGTGGCGCAATCGCCCTCATAATGCTTGCCGTTGAAGTGGACAAAACCAGTGGTGCTTATCGCAACAGCTGATAAAACGGAGTTTCTTAAAAAATGTCTTCTTTTCATTTTATTTGATTTTTTGATTAAAAAATGAAAAAATATGGAGGCACGACATCCCGAACGCTTTCGGGACTGAGGGGTGTAAAAGGCAACGTTCGGGAAACTTTGAAAATTTCCCGAACGTATTGACCCCTTATTTAGGCTTCGCATCGTCACTGTAAATATCCCTGATAGTTACATACTTACCATTGCGTTTTTCCCAAATTGCCATGTATTTACCTGTCTTTGTGACTTTTCCATTGGCATCTTTTGTCGTCGTTTTACCTATTTCGGTTACTAAGTTACCATCGCCAAAAACGTCCATTGTTTCATAGGTATTCGTTTCACCTTTGGTTTTTTTGGACATAGACTCTTCAATGCCTTTGCGGATTGCCGCTTTACCGACCTGCATCTCGGACTTATAAGGTTCAATACTGATGGCATCATCGGCATAAAAAGCGGCGGCGGCTTCCACGTTTCGAGTGTTATCAGCTACTTCCCAAGCCTTTTCAATAGCTTGAATTTCGGCTTTGATAGCCACCATATCGGGTTTTACAACGGCTTGTTTGGTGGCTTCAACCGCTTTTGCTGCGGTGTCCGAAGTCGGTGCAGTGCAACCGATTGAGCAAAAAATAAGGGCAACAGAAGCTGCCACGAGGCGGAAAATTGATGTTGTTTTCATTTTGAAAATGATTTTTTGATTGAAAAAGTGATAAAAATGGTAAAAATACTGAGGGGGTAAAATCTTGGTTTTTAATGGCTCAATTACTTCAACAAGCTCTCTAATTTCTTTCGAGTCTCTGCATTTTCCTTAACAGACAATGCCTTTTTGAATTGTTCTATTGCTTTTACTTTATCGCCAATGGCTATAAAATAATCGCCATAAGAATCATAGACATTATAACTTTCGGGGTTATTATCCACGTTGAGTTTGAAAAGACCTTCCGCTTTTTTATAGTGTTTGGCGTTCAAAGCTTCATATCCAAAATAATTGATTTCCCATTCATCAGGCTTTATTTGATACCCCATTTTTTGGCTTAGACTGACAAAATGGTTTCGATATTTATCAGCAACCATAGCCGTGCTGTCCATAAAATCTTTAAAAGACATCTTCATCGGATAAAAATCGAAGAAATAGCGTAAAGCATCATACGTCGTAATGAGGGGTGCAGAACCGTGCGTATCATCGGCATAGTATTTACCGCGATACTTTAAGCCGTTCTGTTTGTTGTTGTCTAATGCCGTTTGCAATTCTAAAATGGCGCGAATATGTCCTGTTTCCTTCGAGGTATCGTGTACCACTTTTTTTATGTCCATGCCCTCTTCCATTGTATTGGCAATGCCCAAATACAAGGATTTTCCTTCCAGTTTCGTGTTTTTCAAGAACGCTTTGGTTTCTTTCAACAGTTTTTCATTGTCCCACCACATACTTGGATCAATGCAGATATAGGAATTGAAAAGCGTATTATGATGCACAAAAATTTGCATCACCGTCAAACCACCGAGCGAATGTCCTATCAACATTTTATGCGGTGCTGTCGGGTATTTCGATTCAATAAAAGGCATCAACTCTTTTTCTATGAATGAAATAAATTTTTCACCACCACCCGATGTTCTTGGAAAGACACTATCGTTCATCATGGGGTCAACATCTATGTGTGTAGGTGTCAAATCCCTTGTTCTATCGGTGTTGGTGATGCCCACCACAATCATTTTTGGACACATTGTATTGCCATTGACGCTATTCAATTGCTGAATCATGCCTACTACTGATGAGAAATGTCCGTCGCCATCTAATACGTACACCACAGGAAAACGCTCTTTGCTGTTAGGCGCGACATCTGGCACATGAATCCAAATTTTTCTGTTCTCGCCCAAAATATTGGATTGAACGCTGTCTGTTTTGCCGATGACGATGTTTTCCTTTTCTACTTTTCCTTGAGAAAAACTAAGCGTTGCCAAAAGACAAAGAGCGAGAAATAAGGGCAATTTTTTCATTGTGAAATTGATTTTTTTGATTGAAAAATAGAGAAAATACTGAGGGGGGTATTTTTTTGAATTAGGTTTTTTTGTCATTCAGTAGGAATCTTACTGAATCACAAAAGATTCCTACTGAATGACAAAAAAACCTACCGCTTAAAAGGCTGCACCTTCCAATAAGTCAAACTCCGCCAAACCCATTCCAACGGACCGAAATAGAAATATTTTAGCCAAATAGGACTAATAATCAATTGTAAAATCCAAATAGCGAAAACGACAAAGTAGATTTGGTAATAATCCAATTCAGCGTAGTAATTCAAACCATAGCCAAAGAAAAACAGCGTACAGATAACCGAATGAGAGATATAATTGGTAAAAGCCATTTGCCCAACTGCCTCCAAACGTTTGAAAAGCCCTTGCAAAACGCCTGATTTATAGAGTAAAATCAAAGCCGACGCATGAGCCATGACCAATAAAATGCGTTGGAAAGGATAAATTAAACCTGTCCATTCGATAGCGACACGCTCCATTCTCGCCAGATTGGCTTCGAGGGTTGAATAATTTTGAAAACCATAATAAGCACTAAAAATGACCAACGGCAAACCAATACCGTAGCCAATTTTCAACACTTTCCAATAGTCATCATTTGACCAATTGCCTGTCAGAAAACCCCATTTGAACAAGGCTAAACCCAGCAACATCAACGCGATTGAATCCCACAGTTCGTAAGGCAGATATTTGGTTTGTCCGTCCCATGCCAACGGACGCAGGTAGCTTGCGACAGTCGTGTAATCAGACTTCATTTTGACGGTATTGGCTTTGGCATCTTCCCGGTTTGGAATCATGGTTTTTTCAACCTCTCGCCAAGTCGTTAGGGCTTTGGTTTGGGCATCGGTGAGGGTTTTATTATCGGTTTGAGCTTTTACAGCCGCGACATAATCTAAGCGTTTTGAGCGGAAGTCTTGATAAAATAGTGTATTGCTCACAAAATCAATGACAGCTACGAGTGGCACTGCCCAAACTAAATATTTAGCAGGCACATTGCGAAACAAATAGACAATCATGCCGCACACGCCATAGAGATATAAAATATCGCCAATCCACAACACCAAATGCGCGTGAATCAAGCCAAATAAGACCAGCCAAAACATTCGGCGATAAAACAAGGCATGAACAGGTTGTCCATTTTGTTCTTTTTTAGAAATAAACAACAAAATGCCTGCGCCGAATATCATCCCGAACATCGCCCGCATTTTGCCTTCAAAAACAACGCTGATAACTTGCATAACCCAAAAATTGAGCGAAGAGGGGTCGTTTTTAAAGGCTTCAAAAGAGTATTGCGCCATTGAAAAGCCTGGAATATTCATCAATAAAATACCCAAAAGGGCAACGCCCCGCAAGGCATCAATGAGTTTAAGGCGGCTTGTTTCTGCAACGGGTGCGGCAACAGCGATAGGTGCGTCGTTTTGTAAATTTTGTTCTTCATTAGGTAATTTGTTCATCGTACTGGTTTTTTAGAAATGATTCAAATGTTTTATCAAAATCGAATAATACTTGACGTTTTTGGATAGATAGGTTTAGGCTTTTTTTTAGGTCGTTTTAGAAAATAAAAACCTTCGGGTACGGTATCAGTTACTGCCATATGCATTCTGCAATTGGGAGAAATACCGTTCGGACGCATCAAGCCTTCGTAAGGATTGCCTTTAAAAAACTTGGCGGCTTCACATGGGCAAGTGGTGGTGTTTTGCGTACCTGCGTAATATTGCTTTTGAGAAAAAGCTTGAATGGGTTGGATAGCCAATAAAAAGAAGGTGATGGTGGTGGCTTTTATCATTGTTGAGGTTATTTTATTGAATTTATAATTCTCTATAAAATTAATGTTTTTTTAATAAATAAAAACATAGTTTTTATAAACCGCCGCTTTAATCACTCAAAACGGCGGCGTTGTCATTCATATCGAATTTTAAATTTTTATGGCTTAACTGTTAGATTGCCACTAATAGGAAGATAAGTACCTGCTCGCCTATTCGTACAATTGAGATTGGCACTACCTGCTCCAACTGGGAAAATAAGATCACTGATTAAATCGGGGTCTGAATCATTCCCTTGTCCTTTATCAACCACTTCAAATAAAGCATTTTAAAAAGTTATTACAAATAGGTTTGAAAATAGGGGGTTAACCCTTCAATATAAAAGTAAAATTTCATTTGGTTCTCAGGAGTTTACTGAGGGAGGTATGAGTTTGACCCCCTCAGTAAAACGCCCTTATTTTTGATGAGTACTTATGGAAAGCAGTGCTGTTATAAATATGTATGTTTTCATTTTTCTAAAATTTAATGGTTAAAATTTGAGTTAACAAATGCTGATTCTATATTTTTGTTGCCTTATATAGTACTAAAGTTACATGAACTTATGCTGAAATCCAATGATTCGAGGACGAACGCCTACGAATAATGTCCGAAGGAAAGGAAATTGTTACCAGAGCAGTTTTTACTGAGGGGGTAAAAAAGATTTAGTGAATGGAATTTGAGTCGACAACTGAATTAGAATGCCACTGTCTGAGCGCATAAATCAATCCGATAAAAACCAATAGGATAAGGCTGCCAATCATGAAGTTTTGATAAGGCGGTGTCATGTCAATAGGCGTCATATTGCCGACGGCTACGAAGCCTGCCCAATAGAAAGGGTTTTGGAGATCTTCTTCCGCTTCATGATTTTTGAGATAGTGAAGTTTAGCATTTCTGAGGGCTTCGTCTTTGGATTGCCCTTTTTTGAGGTTTGTATAAAACTCTACCATGATTTCGCGAGTCGTGTTATCGGGTACTTTCCATAGGCTCATAATCGTAGCGGGTACGCCTGCATAAGCGAACGCCCGTGAGAGGCTCATCACACCTTCGCCTCTATTGATGACGCCATAGCCTGTTTGACAAGCACTTAATACTGCCATATCCGCATTGAGGTGCATGGTGTAAAGTTCAGCTACTGTGAGGTCATTGTCTTCTATGGAATCAAGAGCGTTGTATGTAAAAAGCAATTTGGAGAGCATCGGGTTGAGGCTATCGGGAACGGCGTGCATAGCGAAATGCAAAATGCGGTATAAATTGGCATTTATTTTAAAACTATGCTCATTGCATTGAGCCTTTTTATAGAGCATACCGCCTATGAGTGCCTTAACTGCCTCTATTTCTATCAGAGCTTGAGGCAAATCGTAGGCATTGTCGCGTGTGAGAGCAGCGCGTGTTGCTGCTTCCAAGGGGGCATCCATAGGTTTGTATTGAGCGGCGAATCCTGCGAATAGATTGCGCGCTTGTTGCTCTTTGGGCTGCATTTGTTGATTCAGCAAATTGCCTGAGTTGGCATAGCTGATGGCATATTGATTGATTAAAAATGGCATATCAGACCATTTATGTTTATCCATTCCTGCTCCATCGAATAGCATTTCAAAAGGCACATAACTCAAAATACCATCGGGGATAATAATCAGCTTTTTGACCTTAGAATGAGGCAAATTACTGTCATGCAAAGCGTGATGGCGCAAAATGCGCTCAAGGGGGTCTTTCAAAATCCAATCATAAAACCAAGTGGCTTGATGGATAAATTGTGTAGAGCTTTGCGGGTTTTCGCTTATAACGGCATTCCGCAACAGGGCTATGCGCTGTTCGATGTCGCTTGGCTTTTCTTTTTTAAAGATTTTACAATCGTTTCGACTAATCAAAAAAGTATAAATATCGTGGTCACCTACAAAATACTCCACCACAACGGATGAACCGTTTTTAGGTAATAGTTGCTGAACATCTTTGAGTTGAGCAAAGGTCTGATTGTATTTCACTTTATAATACTCAGGATACAATGTTTCAAAGCTTTTCACCAAAGCCTCATATTGTTTGCGAGTATCAATAAGGCGATTTTGTAAGGCTTTTACTGAGGGGTCGTCGGGTGATTTTTTGTTTTGAGTGGTTTCTTCATATATTTTAGCTTCAAGTTTTTGGAGTTCCGCTTTGAATAGATAAAGATTATCTCGGTCGGCATTGCTCAGCATGGCTTCGGCTTTTCCATTTTTGAGGGCTTCTAAAAGCACAATGGATTTGCTGCGCTCCAGGGCATTAAAAGCCGTAGAGATATATCGGGTATCTTTAGTTTTTTCAGACAGTAAATATGCGCTATTGATTGCTTTTTCATATACGCCATAACTCCACTCTGCGAGGTATTGTTTATCAAAATCGGACGTGTAATCGGCTCTGATATTATCTATCAATCCAGCAGCTAAGTGCGATGTATTATATGCTGCAACTAAATATTCAGGCTGTGATTTTGATAAATCCAGTAATAAACCCGCCTTAAAATCTAAGGTTTCTAACAAATCTTTCTTAGAAAACACATCCAATACTGAGGGGTTATACTGCCAGTCCTTTCTCTCAAATTTTGAGGAAAGAGCCATGAGGGCGGATTGAGTATATTCTAATGAACGAGTGAAGTTATTTTGTTTTTGATAAAGCTGAGCCATTTCAAGATATATCTGACTCACTTGAAAATGTTTATTGCCCAATATTTTTATAGATAAATTTAAAGATTTTTCATAATAGATCAATGCCTCTGAAAGTTTATTGTATTTCACATTGATTAAAGCGCGCTGAGTATAAATCTTCCTCAAATAGTCTTCATTTTTATTGGCTAATTTTTCTAATTTATTTAAGTAAAATAGGCTTTTATCTATTTTATTAATATCAAAATAAAATTTTGAAAATGATAAATAATTGTGCAACAGGTCTAAATTACTGCCTTTATCCTTTTTAAGAATTTCAAAATTTTCCAATTTTTTATTAAAATAATATTCTGATTTGTCATACTGTTTGATTTTGAAGTAAATAGCTGCTAATTCTTCAAAAGCATACATTTCATTCGTTACAAGAAATTTTTTAGTATCCTTGTAAAGTGCACTCAGCCCTGATTCCACATCATAAATGGCTTCTTGAAAGTTGCCAATACGCAGATTTATCTCAGCATTTTGTAGTTTGACCACATATATAGTACGATAATCTACGTAATCTAAAATCTTTTTGTTTTGAATTGTTGTCAATTCAGTTGCATTGGCAGATTTAATTCTATCATAGTCCGCAATTTGAAAATAATAAAAAGATTTTAAATTTTTAACTTGTTTTGTTAAATTATCTAAATGCCCCCCCTGAGTATTGAATCGTTTTAAGTCATAATTAAATTCTTCAAAATCTTTAGATAAATCTATCAATCTGTTGGATAAAGCATGAATATCCATTTTATTGATGACGGCTTTCAGATAATGCGTCGTGTTTTTAATGTCAAGGCAATAGGTCATTTTCATTTTCACAAAAGACAAAGCCTTATCTGGTTCTATTATTTCATATCGAAATATAGAATCAGATAAGGCTTTTATAGTCATGCTATCCTTCAAATTTAATTGGCTGTAAGCATTGTGGCTCAAGCAACTAAATAAAAGAATGAGAACAAGCTTACAAATCAATGAATATGTCGTATGGTGCGCCAAAATGAATAGTTTTAATGTTATCAATATTGACATTATCAATATCATTCAAATCTAATATTTTAATGTCGGATTGAGGTCTTAAAAATACTTCTTCTACCACTACTTTTTTACTCTCCAAATTCGGATTAATGGTGTGGAAAATGGATATTTCACAATTCCAATATAAAAATACATTGTTTTTTAATAAATCAGTAATGTCTATCGGCACTACTTCTACTTCTTCCTCAGGTTGTAGAGCAATCAGCAATTGATTAGGGCTTTGGCAGCAGGTTGCATTCCCATTTACAGTACAGACATAGTAACCATCGGGGCAATTGCCAGGATTGTCAATAGCGTCATACATGGCGGCTGCATCTCTATACAACCATAATAATTTTTCTGTCGCTTTAATGTGATTCATCAAAACGACTTCGGGCGATGTATTTCTTAATACCCGCTCAACTAATTTCGGAATGTTTTCTATTCCTACATTTTGCAATTTCTGTTCTAAGGGCGTTCTAATATTATTTATTAAAGCGGCTTGAAAAAGCAAGAATTTTTTTTCATCAGGATTCATATTTCTTTCATTTAAAGGTGGAGATAATGGAATTTGATCAATATTTCGAGATATATTTTGAGGTTGATTAATCAATGCAGGATTATTAGTAAGCAATAATCTATGGATATTGAGCCTACCTGTGTTGGCATTAAAACCTTGGCTTTGATTACTTTGATATAGAGTATCAGATGATGCGCGAAGCAAGTCCTTAATTTGAATCAATGTTAAGGTAGGAGATTGCGATAATAATAAAGCAATTGCTCCACAAACTATGGGTGCAGCAGCAGAAGTACCATCCATACTGTTATTTCCATTATTCATAGCTAATGATTGAATAGTCACACCCGGTGCTACAATGGTCGTTTTTTCTCCATAATTTGAAATACCTGTTTTTTTGTCTTGAGTATCAGACGCCGCTACAATGATTATTTTGTCTTCACTTACGCCTGGGAATAAAGTATCAATATTTAAATTGTCATTGCCAGCAGAGAAAACACTAATAGCGTTTTTAGCAGCAACGAATTGCAACGCCAAATTCAAACTTGTAAAATCACCATCACGATTTTTAGGTCCCCAGCTATTATTAATAATTTTAGCCCCATTATTTGCTGCCCAACGTAAGCCGCTGATCATATTATCGTCTTCGTCGTGTGGTCCGCCAAAAGCTTTTATTGCCATTATTTTGACCTTAGCAACGCCTGCTACGTTTATACTATTATTAATGACTGCACCAATCACGCCCGCGACATGTGTGCCATGCCCAACATTATCTTTGGGGTCTGTCGTATAATTTATAAAATTGTAACCATATTTATTATTCAGAGGGTTCTTCCACATATTGGTGTTGATATCTTGATGGTTATAATCAACACCACTGTCAACGACAGCCACAACTATATTTCCATTTCCTTGAGTGATATTCCAAGCTAAATTTGCTTTAACTTGAGGCAGATACCATTGTACGCCAAACTTAGGATCATTGGGATTTGAGTGTAATTCATATGTATTTGCAAAATGAGCATACTCAACAAAGGCAAGGTTTTTTATTTTTTTAAGGACATTTTCAGCATTCAAATCAGTTGTAAAACTAATCTTCCAAATTCGGAATAGTTTTTTTTCTATTTCATCAGCAGAATCGCTTAATAAAATTTCTTCTGTGTTAGCGGAATAAGATTTTACCGAATCGGATTGTGTCGAATCGGGTTTCGGTTTGCCAGATTGTGTCGTATCAGGCTTTGGTTTACTGGACTGTGTCGTATCAGGCTTCGGTTTATTCGAAGGTCTATTAAAACCATCTTTTTCCAAATCAAAATATTGATTTCTATCCAAAACACTTTTAAATTCTGTAAACCCAAACTCCTTTAGAATAGGAAGCAGTTTGGAAGGTCCTGTTTGTAAATCTTTGAAGCAAACAAATATGTTTTTCATAGTTAAAATAAGGGTTTTTGAAATATTGAAATAACTGTGCATTTCGCCATTATCAGTATTCTTTTTTAAAACGATAACGACTTGTTATTGATTAATACCAAAAAGTACAAAACCTTATCAAAAGTTAGTAATAAAATTACAGAAAAAATTAAAAATTTTTAAAAATACTGAGGGGGTGCTTAAATTAGTTAAGGTTTTACCAGTTTAGGTATTACTTTTTGAAATGATTTCAACAATGAATGGTTGGCTTTTAAACTTATTGTATAGTTTTACAAGAAAGAATTTACAATAATTTAAAACAGCATGAAAAGCCAAGAAGATAAAGTTTACACCAAAGAGTATGTTCTTAAAGAAATTCAGGAAGGGCATCAAAAAGCTTTGAGCGCAATGTATCCGCGTTATCAACAAGCATTTTTACGCTTCATGAAAACTTGGAATCAATCTTTTGATGAAGACACGCTGATAGAAGCATATATGGAAGCAGTGACTATTTTTTATAGCAATATAGTATCTGGACACTTAACCGTTTTAACAGCATCTGTAGAAAACTACCTCATTGCAATTGGCAAAAACTATTTGATGAAAAAATATAAAAGAGATAAACACACTGTATTAATGGATGATATTTCACCAATAGACACTCAAATTGAAGAGGATATTTTATCTCAAATTGTCCTGCTCGAAATGAAAGAAGAAAAAAAAACCAAATTGCTCAAATCTTTTTCCGAATTGGGCAAAAAATGCCAAGAGTTGTTAACACTTAGTTTTTATGAAAATTTGAAAGCACCTCAAATTAAAGAACTCATGAGCTATAAAGATGAGGCAACCGTTTATGTCACAAAAGCAAAATGTATCGCTCACTTACGAGCTTTAATTCTAAAAAAAAATGAATAATTTAACTGATTTCGATATTAATTTGATAGAACGTCGTTTAGACAATCAACTCTCTAAACTCGAACTTGAATCCTTCGATGATAGACTCTGCTCCGATACTAATTTTAGAGAGGGTTTTGATTCTTATCAAGATGCTGCCGCTGCCGTATATTTAGCTGGCGAAGAGGATGTGAGGACTATTTTGAGAGCCGAACAGGCTAAACTGTCGTCGTCTCATAGTGATTCTACCGAAGTAAAACCTCTTAAACCAGTTTATAAACCCCAAATACTGAGGATGTTGTTGGCAGCTGCCAGTGTTGCCGTTTTAGGCGTGGCGGTGTATTGGATAGCTTTTAGAGAAAATAATACACCTGAAAAGCTATTGGCGGTTTATTATAAAGAGCCTAAAATCAATACTCTCACAAAGACGACGAGAGACCTTGCAGAAATCAAAAAGCAAAGGCAATTAGCCATTGATAAATATGGCGAAGTAGAAGGTATGCAATTGTTTAATGCCATGACTTTATATGACAATAGCGCATTTGAACAAGCTACTAAAGCTTTTAATGCACTGCATTTACAAAATGATACGCTGTATTTATATCAAGCCAACGCCCTTTTAGAATCCAATAAGCCCAATGAAGCTATAGCTGTTTTAGAAAGAATACCCCCAACTTCTCCAAGTTATCGCGAAGCTCAATGGTACACAGCTATGGGTTATTTAAAGATTGAAAATATAGAAAAAACGAAGCAAATACTGAGAGGTCTCTCCACCGAAGGCAATAAAGGCTATCAATCAAAATCTAAGCATTTGCTGGAAAAGCTTGAATGAAAATAAAAGATACTAAATAAATACCAATAATTATTTACAACCGTGCAAAAAATCACTCAAAAAGTAGCCATCGTTCAGAACGGCTCAACCCTATTTCCTTTTATAGACAAAACACTTCAAAATACTGAGGGGTATGAAATAGTCGGAATATTTGATAGTTTAGAAGATTTGAACCGCCAATATAACACCGTTTATATTGATATCATTCTGTATGATTTGAAAAATAATGACGATTTTCAATTCCTATTAAAACATAGAAAATCAAAACCTTGTGAATATAAATTATCACCCCGTGAAAGCGAAGTGATGGCTCTTTTAGCAAAGGGTTTGGTCTATAAAGACATAGCCGAAACCTTAGCTGTTACTTTGGGAACGCTGAAACAATACATCCATATCATCTATAAAAAATTAGCGGTTTCTAATAAAACAGAAGCGATAAATATTTATTTCAATCGTTGAAGCCTATTTATTGCTTAATTTTAAATTGATAACACCCTGAACCCAATTTCAATACAAGCCTACCGCTTATGATGACTAAATTAAATCCTTCGAGCCTCTCACGTTTGCGATTTCACCACCTCATGTTTTCAATTTCACTCAAAACGTTTGCGATTTCACCTCTCACGTTTGCGATTTCACTGCCTCATGTTTGCAATTCCACTCAAAACGTTTGCGATTTCACCCATCATGTTTACGATTTCACCCACTTTTTTGTATCAAACGACCCCTTTTAAATCAAAACACCCACATTCCCCATCAATACCCCATCGGTTTCACAAACCCAGGGGTAAATCCCGAAACCAATTTCGCAAAATGCAGCAACAACGGTTCGCTCCAATAGGGTCCCACGACTTGTATGCCGAGGGGCAAGCCCTCTTTGTCGATGCCTAAAGGAATGTTCAAGGCGGGTAAGCCTGTGGCATTGAAGCAGGCGACGTAGGGCCAGACATAATTCAGGTAGATGAGCGTTTTGCCGTTGTAAGTGATGGGCTTACCCATTTTACATCTTTTAAATGCGGGTCCGTAGCTCATCGGGCAGATGAGCAAATCATACTGTTTGAAAAATTGCTCCCACTCGCTGACGAGTTCGGCGCGAATACCCATTGTTTCAGAATAGTTTTTAAGGCTGGTTTTGAAGCCCTGCCGATATTCCCAGAGGTATTTATCCAACCCCCTCAGTATTGTGAGCTTTATTTGCCATTTAAAAAAGAATCTATACAACCAAGGCAGACCATGCGTAATCACTTGCGGAAATAGGCGCACATACATGGAAAGCGACCGCTCATGCAGCTTGTTTTCAGGAGCTTTTTGAAAAGTTTTGCCGCCGTGTCCATTCAGGTGTTGGATAAATTGGTTGATGGTGGTTCGCGTTTGCTCGCTCGTTTCGTAGCCTTGCCAGCCATCCACCCAAGCAATTTTTAAGTTGTCCAAAGTCTTGTCAGTTGGGTCTTGCCAAGCGATGCGAGGGGTTGTTCTATCGCTCTCATGAGGTCCTTTGATGGTTTGCCAAACCAATTCAAGGTCTTCGAGCGTCCTTGCGAGAGGACCCGCTTGTTGCATATTAAAAATGTAACCTTTGTCAACCTTGAGCTTGGGGAGATTGCCGTGCATCGGTACTGTATTTTCAGTCGGCTTCAAGCCATACACGCCGCAATAATGCGCGGGCACGCGGACTGAACCCCCAAAATCCGCCCCCAACTCAATCGGCGTCATACCAGAAGCCACTGCTGCGGCAGAGCCACCACTGCTTCCTCCTGGCGAATGTTCAGGATTGTAAGGGTTTTTTCCATCGGGATAAATCTGCCCCGACACTTGGAAATCCAATAGATTCAACGGGACATTCGTTTTGCCCATAATTACAGCCCCTGCCTTTTTGAGCCTATCCACAATCACAGCATCTTCCGTAGCTGTCCAATTTTTTAGCATTTTAGAGTTCAAAGTGGACTTTGTTCCTTTGAGCCAAAACTGCTCTTTGATGGTCATCGGTACGCCATGCAGTGCCCCTCTCGACTTGCCTTGCTTGGTTTCTTCATCGCATTCGGCAGCCGTTTTTAAGGCTTGATCTTCAATTAAGATAATGACAGCATTTAAAAGCGGATTGTGTTTTTTAATATGAGCCAAATGCTCTTGCACAATTTGAACGGAAGTGGCTTCGCCGTTGCGAATGAGTTGAGCCAATTCAATGGCTGATTTGTAGATGAATGAATTCATAATGGTTAGTAGGGTATAGGGTTAATAATTTATTTCCGCATGAAAATTAAACAGTTTTTCTGAATATTACTATTTTAATTGATTTAATTTCAATCGCCACGAATAAACTAAGGTCACTACACGGCTATAACTGGCAACGCCTTCTTTCACACCCTGCGATTTGAGGAAAACATTGTTCAACCCCTCAGTATTGAACCAAGTAGGAAACTGTTCTGTCCGAGCATTGATGGCTTTCAAATCGTTCACCATTTCAACTGGCAGTGTCTCCCTAAATTTTTTATACCCCTCAGTATTAATGCGCCGATAATTGCTTGCCACGTAGCGGAAATACATCAAATAGCCTGAATACTGTGTAAAAGTATCGTCCGAGCCAATGCACGTGAGGTAGGCGACGAAATTAGCAGTGGCTTCATCTGTCCAGCCGTAGCCGTGTGCCATTTCATGTGCCATTGTGAAGGGCTTTTCTAAAGGGTGCATTCCGCCGTCGATATTGCTTTCGCCCACGTAAGGCATATATATGCCTGAAATGCCGAATCGAAATAAGATACCGTCGGGTGTGAGTCCACGTCCACGCAAGTTGCCGCCAGCTATAAAACCATTGTTTTGAAGCATTTTTGAAATGTCTCTGCGTATTTTATCTTCAAAATCGGGTTTTATACTGAGGGGGTTAAAATTTGTATCAATTAAATGCGCCCTTGAATGAATGGCATCTTGAGCGGCTATTATTAATTCTTTTTCAAGGGAAATACTATCTAATTTATTGACCTCAATGTTCATTTGCTTTTGGAAAGGCACTCTCGCATAATTATAGCCCCAAAGAAATAGAAACCAAAAGACCATAAAACCACTGAACGACAACACTGAAAAAGCATTTTCTTTGAGCCGAATACTGAGGGATATGCTTTTTTTGAATTGAAATGCGATTGTTTTTATGATGAAATAAAAAATAATGGCGTAGAATAAATAAATCAAAGGAATGGGCGAAAAGGCTAAACTAATGTCGAACACCCACCGTATAATCGGGTAAATGCCTCGACTATAAATTGCCTCCACAGACTGAGGGGTATAGGCTGCCAACCAACGAACGCCCAAACTGAAGATACCCAAAATAACCCATTTCCAACGGCTTAAAACTTTTCGAGTATTATATGTTTTATTTAAAATTTCCATTGATAAAAATATGAATGTCCTTATTTTAAAGAAGTTATGGTTGGTGGTTTTTATTTTTTCAACTGTAATTTTTCTATCGGCTTGCAAAGATAAACAAAGTTCAACCGAACTTTCAGCGGCTTCTGTCAATCCTTTCGATACGACTCAATTGGAATCGCAAGCTCTGAGCGATGCAGACCGCTTGAAACTCGCTGCGGCTTCGGGCAAAACGGTGGCGGTCATCATGCCTGATAAATTGGCTCAAAGAATCCTTCAATCAACGGATAAATTATACGTCTATTGCTTTTGGAATATGCAAAATGACGCCAGCGTTTCGACGGTGAAAGCCCTTCAACAAGTGTCGAACAGTTATGATAGCACTCAATTAAAAGTTGTTTTTATCAATATGATGGATGCTCAGAAAGTGGAGGCGGTGAATTTGTATATCCGAGAAAATCAGATTTCAGATGAGACTTTGTTTTTAGAAAAAGCCGATTTTTCTTATTTTCCTAATCAAATTAAAAAGAGTTTGGTCGATATTACTGCTTTGCCCGTTGTTTTGATGGTGAATAAAGCGGAACAGACATTTCAATTTTATAATAAGCCGATGGATGTGTCGGAATGGATGGCTTTGATGCAGCCTTTGTTGTGAAAGTATCGCGGAACTCCGATTCCGATGCGCTATTAAAAAATATTCTAAATAATATTGAACTTTCACTAACTTTGCGATGTTTAAAACGGTATTAAAATTACATAATTCACATTTAAAATTGATAGAAAATGGCATTTGAATTCACTGACGCTAACTTTCAAGCGAAAGCCGCTGACCATAAAGGCGTAACTGTTATAGATTTTTGGGCTGAATGGTGTGGTCCTTGCAAAATGATTGGTCCAATCGTTGAAGAATTGGCTCATGATTTTGGCGACACGGCGTTGATTGGCAAAATGGACGTTGACTCTAATCAGGAAGTGCCGCTTCAATTTGGTGTTCGGGCTATCCCGACCATCATTATTTTGAAAGACGGTCAACTTTTCGATAAGCAAGTCGGTATGACAACTAAGCAAGCGTTGAAGACTAAAATCGATGCGGCTTTGGCTGCTGTGACGGCGTAAATTAGAGATGAGAGATAAGTGATGAGTGATGAATTTTCAAATGACGAGGTGACTTAAATGTTGCTTCGTCATTTGTCTATTTATCATTTAAATCCATATTTCATATTTCATATTTCATATTCCATATTTCAAATTTCAAATTTCAAACTCCTAATTCCTAATTCCTAATTTTCCATGCAACAGTCTTTATTAAAAAACGTTTAGATGTTAAATCCGTTATTTTATGATACTTTTCGACAATTACGAAGTAAAAGACCTGTCTAATCTTGAACTCTTAGCCAAACAAGTGGTAGAGGGTTTTATCATCGGCTTGCACAAGTCGCCTTTTCATGGCTTTTCAGTGGAATTTGCAGAGCACCGCATTTACAATCCAGGAGAAAATACGCGCAGTATTGATTGGAAAGTGTATGCCCGCACCGATAAAATGTTTTCCAAACGATACGAAGAGGAAACCAATTTGCGCTGCCATATTTTATTAGATGTGAGCAGCTCGATGTATTTCCCCGACCCTAAAACGCCCGCTCATAACAAGCTGGGTTTTGCCACTTTAGCGGCGGCTTCGTTGATGAATTTGTTGATGAAACAACGGGATGCTTTTGGTTTGAGTGTTTTTGACACAGCCGTGCATGAGCATACGAAAGCGAAGGCTTCGATGACGCAATACCGCTTTTTATTAGGCATTTTAGATAAATATCTCGCAGAATCGCAGCATTTAAATAAAAAAACATCAGCAACTGATGCCATTCATCAAATTGCAGAGAGCATTCATAAACGGAGTTTGGTCTGTATTTTCAGCGATATGTTTGAAAATCATGATGATACTGAGGGGTTGTTTTCAGCTCTTCAACATTTGAAATATAATAAGCATGAAGTGGTGCTTTTTCATGTCGTGGATCATTCAAAGGAAATGGCTTTTGAGTATGAAAATCGCCCGACGATATTCGTGGATATGGAATCAGGCGATAAAATTCGCTTGCAACCCAACCAAATCAAGAGTTTTTATGTTGAACAAGTATCTAAATTCACTGATTCTCTCAAAGCTCGTTGTTTGCAATATAAAATTGATTTTGTAGAATGCGATATCAACAAGGGTTTTAAAGAAATCCTCCAAACGTATTTGTTGAAGCGGACGAAGATGGGAATTTAGTTTAGTGAAAAATGAAAAGTGAAAAGTGAAAAATTTGTCTCCGATTACAATTTTTCACTTTTCACTTTTCACTTTTCACTATAAAAAGTAGATAGATTTAAGTGTCTATCTACTTTTTGTTTTTTACTTTAAAAAAAAATGCCATTTTTACGCCTTATACTGAGGGGGTAAAAGAATTTCAGATTCCAAATACCTAATTTTAGATTCCAATTTTCAAATTCCTAATTCCTAATTCCTAATTCCTAATTATATGAAACGATTGTTTTTCCCTATTTTATTATTGGCGGCGGCTTTTGGCGGCTATTATTATTACACCATCAACAAGGCGAATGTACCTGATGTTTTGGCAGATGAATATCTCCGAATTCCGACGGGTGCGAATATGGAATCGCTTGAAATATTGCTTGAGTCGGGCGGTTATGTCCTTGATATTGAGTCATTTAAGTCAAGGGCTGAGAGTCAAAATTTTAAAACACCGCGAGCAGGGCGTTTTAAAATTAAACCCAATTGGAGCAATAAAGAACTCATCACGCATCTTCAACGAGGCGAGCAAGCGGCTGTGAAAGTTGTTTTGAATAATGAAAAAACACCTCAACAAATAGCGGCTAAAGTGGCTAAAGTGTTGGAATCTGATTCTCTTACTTTTCTAAATGGCTTCAATGATGAAGCTCTTTTAGATTCGTTGGGTATGAAAAAGCAGACTTTGATGTGTTATTTTATTCCAAATACCTACGAAATGTATTGGAATACGGATGCCAAGAAGCTTTTGGAGCGAATGTCTAAAGAGTTTAAAAAATATTGGAATGAGGCAAGGACTGAAAAAGCGAAAGCCATGAATATGACGCCCGAACAAGCCATGACAATGGCTTCAATAGTAGAAGGCGAGAGCAATAAAGCAGATGAACGCCCTCGTGTAGCAGGTGCGTACATCAATCGCCTCGTGACGGGAATGCGATTGCAAGCCGATCCGACAGTGCAATATGCTTTGATGGACATTGAGAAGACCAACATGTTTCGCCGATTGAAATATGCAGATTATTTGACGCCGCATCCTTATAATACTTATGTCAATGATGGTTTGCCGCCGGGTCCAGTTTGTATGCCTTCGCCTTCGAGTATTGAAGCGGTCTTGAATCCTGAGAAGCATAACTATATTTATTTCTGTGCAAAGCCCGATTTATCAGGCTATCATAATTTTGCTGAAACATACGAACAGCACAATGTGAATGTGAAATTGTATCAGGATTGGTTGAGAACTCAGAAATAAACACTATTTTTGTACTAAATAAAATCGAGTAATGAAACTTTCAGATTTAGATTTCAATAAATCATATACTTATGCAGACTACGTCAAGTGGACATTTAATGATGTGGTAGAGTTGATAAAAGGGCATATAATACCAATGGCAGCCCCTTTGTCTAATCATCAGCAGACTTCGAGTAATTTGCACAATATTTTCAAAAACTATTTAAGATTCAAATCTTGTCGTGTATTTCATGCACCTTTTGATGTGCGTTTACCAAAGCCTTTGTCGCATCGCAAGGGCGATGATGATATAGACACGGTTGTTCAGCCTGATATAACCTTGATTTGTGATATTTCTAAAATAGACCGTCGAGGGTGTGTTGGAGCACCTGATTTGATTGTTGAAATTTTGTCAAAAGGGACAGCAGGAAAAGATGTTAAAGATAAATTTGAAGTGTATGAAGAAGCAGGCGTTAAAGAATATTGGATTGCGAGCGTTGAAGATTGTACAGTTTCTGTTTTCAGATTAGATGACAATAGTGTTTATAAAGCAGATCATAGACCATATTCCATAGGAGATTTCATTAAAGTAGGTATTTTTGAAGATTTCAATATAGAAGTTGAAGAGATATTCGAAGGACTTTTAGATTTTAAAAATTGATATTAATTCGAAATTAATTTA
>JAYTUY010000019.1:0-8688 GCA_043744275.1 Saprospiraceae bacterium | reverse complement strand
TCGAATTATTTTTGAAACACATATGCACATAGGTCACATAGTTTTTTTTCTATGTGTTCTATGTGCCTATGTGTTTTTACAGAACATCAATTATTTTTGAAACACATAGGCACATAGGTCACATAGGTCACATAGTTTTTTTCCTATGTGTTTTTACACAACCCCGTTACATCATAATTCTAATTATTGAAAATTTTATAGGATTATTTGTGCCAAATTATCCTCTTCAAAATATTGTTTGGCAATGGCATTCGCTTCCCCTAATAGTTTGGGTATGGTCGGATAATCGTCGCCCAATATTTTATAAGTGGTTGCTAAAGATAATTCATCATTGAGAGAATCCGTTTCTTTCAAAGTATCTTGAATGATTTTTATTCTTAAACCATTATCTTTTATTTTTCCTAATTTTGATATGAGCCAACTCAAAGCATAAAAGTGGCTTTCCTCAAGTATTAAAAAATGGCTTTGTGTAGCAGATATTGGAAATTTATTGAAAGGTGAAGACACGACTTCCGGCGTCAAATATTTCTTTAAATGCTCAGTTACGGGGCTTATTTTTTCCAATTTGATGGCTCCTTGCAAAGCTTGAGGGTAAATACTCAACCATCGTAACCTACGACGCAATTCATGCACACCTGTCTCTATATTATCAAAAACAAAATGAGCTTCGCGAGCAAATTTTTCTATTTTTTGAATTTGCTTTTCATAAAATGGCTTCAAAAGCTGAGTTTCTTCTGCTTCATATAGCCAATCAGCTACCTGTAGTTTGGCATTAATTTTCTTTAACCGTTTACCTTCTAACCAATCATCTTCCTTCAATGTCTTGTTGAGTAACTGTATTTGCTTCTCTTTTTTTTCCTCTATAAAGCTTTTGATTGAAGCCGGTATTTTATCATTTGTAGAAAATTCTTTGGCAAAAGCGGTGTAATAATCTATAGCCCCTAACAAGTCTTCGAGAGACTTAAAACTGTCTTTCAATTTTGTAAAAGTCTTTTCATTATGAAAATTAGCATACAATCTTGACAGAGCTTCTAACATAAATATAGGCGTCCGCATATCATGTTCAAACAGCCACAAGGCAGGATTGTCCTGCGTGTTTGCTTGTTGAAGTAATGTCTCTATTTTATTTAATTGAAATTCAAATCTGGAAATTCCTTGTTGCATTTTCTATAAAATTTATGCTGTTTTTAAGATTTTTAAGAAGCCTAAATCTACAATATTTTGTAAAAATCTTGATATTTTAATTGAAAATACAATAAACTGATTTAAATAGCCAAAAGCCCCACTTGAGGCTGCATGAATTTTAATAACTCTTCTGCTCGAGTTCGCCAAGCATTTTTTGAAGCAAAATTCCTAAGGGTAGCCGCATTTTGATGATTTAATTTAAAACAGCTACACATTTTTTCAACATTATCAGCAATAGAAATGACAGACTCAAAATCTTCTAAATTTGAAAAATGGGTGGAAACCACAGGCTTACCGGCTGCCAAATATTCATTGATTTTTAGCGGATAAATGCCAGCCGTTAATTCATTTTTGATGAAAGGAATCCAGCAAATGTCAAATTTTTGAACCCATGCAGGCAATACAGCGGGCGGTTGCGAGCCAATTAAAACGACATTGTGATATTGTTTTAATCGCTTTGAATACTCCAATTTGGTCACTCGACCTACAAAAAGGTATTGATACTGAGGGGTCGATTGGATAACGCTCTCCATCAAATCATAATCCAAACGCTCATCTATTGAGCCGAGATAGCCAATTGTTTTAGTATAATTATGTGATTGAAAAAGAGGGTTTTGAATCGGTTGAGGATTGGGTGAAGCAAATAAATCATAATCTACCCCATTTTTTACCAAGTGACAATTAACATGTTGTTTCGATTTTTTATCAAAAAGCCCTTGCGATGTCACCACTACCGCATCGACCATTTTTAAAAAATGATTTTCAAGCCTTGCCCCGTGTTCCTTTGCCCAAGTGGCGGCACTTATTTCATCGTAACAATAATAAATTAATTGATTTTCACCTAATTGACCAGCCAAATGTACCCCCGAAAAGGGGTTAAAAGCATTAATTACTGAGGGGGTCGGCATGTTCAATATTTTCTGAGCATGTTGAATACTTTTTCTAATAAAATAAGAATTGATACGGTTCATGGTATCAAAAACATAGGTATTTTTAATAAAATTAGTGGGCAATATTGGCGGCAAAGTGAGTACATGAAGGGTTGCACCATTTTCAACAGTTACTTCCCTCAAACGGGGTTGCCATCCAATCATGCGACGCCAAGAGGCAAAACTTTTACCTCTCAAACTTTGAATAAAATCTTTCCATGTGTAGGCATAATCTACGTACAAAACGCGTTGGCTCAGAGCCAGTTCTTTCATCAGTTGAACCGTAGATTTGAGATAATTGCCTTCCCAAGCAGGGAAAGCGATGCAGATAATGTCCATGTTATTAATTGGTTTATGTGTTAATTGTTAACCGTTTTGATTCAGCATCAATTTTTAAGCCACATTGCAAAATATTATCAAGTGAAACAATACATGGCATATAATTGCCATTTTTGGTATGGTTCTTGGCATTATCATATCAATTAATATGAGTGAAGGATGTTCATCATTGAAATTAATCATTAATGCGAATGATGGGTTGAAGTAATCGCGGAGCGATTGAATGTGAATAACCTTCGATGCAATCGGAGGGTCAAACTTAAATAGTGCTTTAACTGCGAAGCAGTTGAATGTAAAATAGTCAGTCATAGATAATATTTCACATTTAACTGCTCCGCAGTTATACCCTTTTTTACAATATTATCCCCCTGATTGGCATCAGGGGTTATTCACATTCAATCGCTCCGCGATTACTTCAACCCACTATTCGCACTATCATTCATTTTATAAAATTACAATAAAAACAGATGTGTTATGGATGAAGGAATGCCTTGGGGAATCATCATGATTTTTTTTTTAGTGGGTGCTTTATTGGGCATCAGTACTGAAATTGAGATGAGAAAAAAAGCCGCTAAAAAGATTGAAAAATTAGACAATCAGGATAAAAACTAAAATAAACATCAAAGCCTATTTCAGTTCTATTAAAATATTAAAAACACAATTTCTATTCTTCTACTATAAAAATATTAAGCACAAATAAAGAGAAACTACATGTTTACTGCAACACAATCCCATAGCTATCTAAGGAGTATTTTAATGGTATGCGCTTTCAATTTG
This sequence comes from Saprospiraceae bacterium, assembly GCA_043744275.1. Classification (GTDB taxonomy): domain Bacteria; phylum Bacteroidota; class Bacteroidia; order Chitinophagales; family Saprospiraceae; genus JAAFJT01. The sequence goes on along the minus strand of JAYTUY010000019.1, from coordinate 5,458 downwards.
CTTCATATACAGGCAACATTTGCGCAAGCAGACGAGGTCATTATAAATACGACTCTGACCTTACGACCCCTCAGTGAATTGACTGAATTGGCTCTCCTAAATTCGCCTGAGTTAAAAAATAATCAAGTTGATTATGCTCGTCAATCATTGACGCTAAAACTTCAAAAACGGAGTTGGTTGGACAATATTAGCGTCAATACAAGCTCTGTTTATGGTAACGGGAGCATTGCAGATGCTAATAATAATGGCACAACAACGGCTTATGTTTTATCTGATCGAAAAAGCCTTAATTATAATGTTGGGTTTGGGCTTCGGATTATAGGGGGAGAGATTCTCAATCGAGGAACGAAAGTAGAATTTCAGCGTTTGCAGCTCGACCGCATTCAAAATGACCGCCTTATCGTGGAATCACGCATCCGCGAGACCGTTTTAAGCCTATATACGCAATTAGAATTGGTTTTAAAGATAGTCAAACTGAGGGGTGATGTCGTCGAAAATCAGCGGCTCACTTTAGAAATTGCTGACAAATATTATAAAGAAGGAAAGTACAAACCTTCGGATTATAGCACCTTATTGGATAAAATGACTGCCGCTCAGGAGCAGTATGAGCAAGCAAAAGCTGATGCCAAAAAATTGGCGTTGTTGTTAAAAAATATGGTTAATGTGTCCATTTGGAAATAAGATTATATAGCATTTATATTTTTTGAAAAGTAAGCACAGATGTCTCTAATATTTTTTCTTAGGATTATATCGCGTAATATTTTGTGGATTATACCTATTGGTATGATAGCCGCTGCTTACGTATTTAATTCAACAAAGAATGAAATAAAGATGTACGAAACGGGCTCTCTTGTCAATACAGGTTTAGTTTCGGGTTATAATATTGAATCCAACTCAGGCGGAAAAATTGATTATGGATATGTAGGCAATGAGATGGAAAATATATTGGGCATTGCGAAAAGTCGTGAAATTCAAGAAGAATTGGGTGCTTTCCTTTTAGCAAAAGCCTTAATGGCTGCTAAACCAAATTCTGATGTCATAGGCTCGGTGGCTTTCAATAAGTTGAAAAAAGAAATTACAAGTAAAACTCGCCAACCTATTGTTGATTCTACATCTTTAGAAAATACCTTATCAAACATTAGAATGTGCTTGGATAAAGCAGAAGATAATCCCATTAAAAAGATGATTAAAGGCAATCATCCTTTATTTGGCGTTGATCAATTATCGACTGTTAGCATCAAACAAGAAGGCAGAAGCGATATGATTCGGTTGAAATATACCTGTTCCGACCCTTCAATTTGTCGGAATACTTTAGTGATATTGACTCAATTGGTTACTCAGAAATACAGATCCATCAAGCAGGGTCAGTCGTCGGATGTTGTCTCATTTTTTGAAAAATCCACTGCGGAAGCATCTTCTACACTGAATGGGCAAGAGTCAACGATGCTTAATTTTATGGTGAAAAATAAAATCATCAATTATTATGAGCAGACTCGATTTATTGCCGCCAAAAAAGAGGATTTGGATGAGATGTATTTTAAAGAAATGATGCAATTAGCAGCCGCTGATTCGGTGCGCAGGAGGCTTGATGTTCAACTTAAAAAGTACATTAATTTACCTGCTATCAATCAAAGTTTGATGAAACAACGGACTGAATTGACGAAGGTTTCTTCACAGTTAGCCAATATCGAAATCGGTTCGGCAGAGGTAGATAATGTACCCGAAGATAGCCACGCTGTCAAACAACTTCAGGACAAAGCAGAGCGGATAAAAAAAGAACTTCGGAGTCAAGCAGAAGCCTCTTTTGTCATTTTAAGAACGCCTGAAGGTGTTGAAATAAAAGAGATATTGACTCAATGGCTCAATAAATTTGTGGAGGTTGAGCAAGGCTTGGCAAGGCTGAATGTTTTTAAAATTAGGCAAGGTGAGTTCAATCGGCTTTATGGCAATTTTGCCCCTTGGGGTTCAGAAATAAAGCGCATAGAACGAGCCATAGAAATAGCTGAAAAAGCCTATTTGGAAAACCTTAAAAGTTATAATCAAGCCCGTTTGCATCAATATAATACAATGATGACGGGTAATTTGAAGGTCGTGGATGCGCCTTTTTTACCTGATACTTCCTTACCATCCAAACGGATGACATTGGTCGTGGTATCTTTTTTAGTCAGCATTATTTTACCAATAGTCGGGCTTTTATTTAAAGAATTTATTGATAAATCATTGAAATCGCCTGAAAATGCCTTCAAAATGACAGGTATTGAGATTTTAGGGGCTATTCCTAAACTTCCAAAAAATTGGGAAAAACACAGAACCGTTAATTATAAAGCCACGATGAATCGCCTGTTGAATCAGATTATTCAAACTATTAAAATTGAATTAAGAGATAAACAACAGCAACAACCACTCAAACCCTTACAGATAGCCGTTGTCGGTACGCGAGGTAAAGAAGGCAAATCTTTTGTCGCTGAAGCATTGAATCAAGCCCGATCTCGATTCGTTATAACAGAACTTCTTCCTCTTTTATCAGAAAGATATTATGCCGATTTTACCAATCAATTTGATTATGTACTCATCATTGCCCATGCGAATCTGCCTTGGAATGAGGCGGATAAAAAAGCCGCTTCCGCCATTATGCGCCTCACACAATGCCCTTGTAAAATGGTTTTGAATGGTGTGAGAATTGAAGATTTGGAAGCCACTATCGGTGAAATACCTAAGAGAAGAAGTAGAGTTCGCCGATGGTTTAAGAAGGTGATAACGATGAATTTTTCCCGCTCGCCAAGAGCATAATCAGTCTATAAACTCAAAAACTAACGATTATTTTTTAATATTACAAAAACACAAAACATGGTTTTCAACAGCATAACATTTCTGATTTTCATCTCTATATTTCTACCAACCTACTTTTTACTGAGGGGTCGGATGCGGATGTGGCTATGCCTCATTTCATCTTATATATTTTATGGCTGGTGGGATTGGCGATTCCTTTTCCTCGTTTTATTCACCACATCGCTTGACTATACTTTGGGCGTATTGATTGAAGACACTGATGATGCTAAAAAGAAGCGACGACTCCTAATTATTTCAGTTTTTGCCAATTTAGGCTTTCTCGGATTTTTCAAATATTTCAATTTTTTTATAGACTCGTTTGCTTCTTTAGCCAAAAGTGTGGGCGTAGAACCGCATTGGCATACCCTGCATATTCTGTTACCGATTGGCATTTCTTTTTATACTTTTCAAAGTATGAGCTATACGATAGATGTGTATCGGAAGGAAATAAAACCTGAGCGCGACTTCTTTCGTTTTGCCGCATTTGTTTCTTTATTTCCGCAGCTTGTGGCAGGTCCCATCGTGCGAGCGAAAGATTTTTTACCTCAATTTAGAGAAGATAAAAAATTCTCTTGGGCACGTTTTCAAGAAGGGGCGGCTCAAATACTGTGGGGTTTCTTCAAAAAAGTGGCAATTGCTGATTCGATTGCGCCTTTTGTAGATCAAGTTTTTAATGCACCTGAAGGGTTTGGTTCTTTGCATTTATTACTCGGTGTTGTCTTTTATTCTTTTCAAATTTATTGCGATTTTTCAGGCTATTCCAATATAGCGTGTGGCTTGGCTCACATGATGGGTTTTGATTTTCCTTGGAATTTTAGAACACCTTATTTCTCTAAAAATTTCTCTGAATTTTGGACACGCTGGCATATAAGCCTGTCATCATGGCTGCGCGATTATTTATACATTGCTTTGGGTGGCAATCGGGGCGGAAAATGGTTCACCTATCGCAACCTGATGCTCACTATGATTATCGGCGGGCTTTGGCATGGTGCGAATTGGGCTTTTGTTTTTTGGGGTTTTTTGCATGGTTCATATCTCGTCATTCAGAAGTTGACTGGTCCTGCTTTTGGGCGTTTGGAAAATGCGATTAAAATGCCGAAGTTGATGCAAAATGGACTCGATATTCTGATAGTCTATATTTTCACCTGCTTTGCTTGGATATTCTTCCGCGCGGGTGCTGCACCTGATAGTTTTGGCATATCATGGAAAATTATCAATGGCATCATCAGCCTTGACGGTTTTAGTTGGGATGCGGTAATCAATAAATTTCAAGTGATTCAAGGCATAGCGAGTATAGGCATTTTGCTATTCGCAGAAGTCATTCATCAACGCATCAATCTACAGCATTTATCCGTAAGCAATCCTATTTTTAGGGTCGCTTCGTTTGCTATTTTGTTTTGGCTGATTGAATTATTAGGAACATTTGACTCTAATTCATTTATTTATTTTCAATTTTAATAAAAAATACTGAGGGGGTCTCTCCTCATCTTAACTCGACTTTAAACATGAAACAATTAATTTGGATATTCTCACTTATTATCGTCATTTTTAGTGGTGATCGACTCATTGGCTCATTTTTGAAAAAAGTGGTGGATGAGAGCCAATTTAGGTATTCGCGCTTATACAATTCTTCAGAAGAAGCGGATATTTTATTATTGGGTAACTCCAGAGGTTTGACTTTTTTTCAACCTGAAATTGAGCGCGTTACAGGGCAATCGACCTTCAATTTTTCCTACAATGGTATGCCGATGGACTTGGGTAAAGTGCTCGTGCAGGACTATCTCGACCACCATAAAATACCCAAAGTTTTGATAGTGGATGTGACGATGTGCGACCGCCCGCGACCTGAATTGGTGCGGCATTTTAAAACGTATATGCCTTATTCTCAACGTTTAGAAACGCTTATTCGGCAATACAATAACAATATTGGTGTAGCAGCGAATCTATTTCATATTTATAGATACAATTCTGAAGTTTTTCAAAGAAGCTTTTATTATCGCAACAAAACGGATGAAGATTGGCTGCTTGATCGCGTCATTTCTCAAAAGATGCTGGAGAAAAAAGAGTTTAGTGAGCATAAAATGTTGATGGATACATCGATGATAGAACAGCTTAAACAGCTCGTTGATTATACAAAATCAAAGGGAGTGGAAGTCAAATTGGTTGTTTCGCCTTACTTACCTCAATTTGCAGAAGCCATTAAACCATATTATTTGCAACCGCTTAAATCATACATAGAAACGGCTGTTGGATTGCCTTTGCAGGATTATTCAGCGGCTTTGACTGAGGGGTCTGAGTTTGGAGATTTTCAACACCCTAATAAAAAAGGCAGCATTAAATACATCGGAATGCTGTATAAAGATGGCAATTTCAATGCTAAAACGCCAGCAGAAGCAACTTCTGTTGGTTTTATATCGAAATAATTTGCCCCCCTGCCCCCGAAGGGGGAGTTCCATCCGAAAAATGTTAAAAACGTTCATTTTTGAACAAATTTAACATACTTCGTAGGCGTTCCCCGTTTGGGCAGGGCTGATTGGTTCTAAAATAGGTGTAAAAGTGCGAGTCCGCTGGACTCGTAAAATATATGTAAGGTGTTGTATTTCTACAAACGTGCGAGTCCTCTGGACTC
>JAYTUY010000018.1:0-2624 GCA_043744275.1 Saprospiraceae bacterium | reverse complement strand
CATAGAATTGATAAAAATACTTCCGGTTTACTTGTTATTGCTCGTTCCGAAATCGCGATGGCTCATCTGGCAAAAGAATTTTATGATCGAACAATTGACCGGAAATACATTGCGCTCGTCTGGGGTGATTTCAAGGAAGACGAAGGAACGATTACTGGAAATGTGGGACGCAATCTGAAAGACCGGAAAATTATGGATGTTTTTCCCGGAGGCGATCAGGGTAAACATGCCGTGACACATTACAAAGTGATCGAACGGTTTGGTTATGTAACATTGATCGAATGTAAACTTGAAACTGGTCGTACGCATCAGATCCGCGTACACCTTAAATATATTGGTCATCCGCTTTTTAATGATGAAACATACGGTGGAAACAGAATTTTGAAAGGAACTAGTTTTACAAAATATAAGCAATTTATTGAAAACTGTTTTGAAATATTGCCCCGTCATGCATTACATGCGAAAACACTAGGCTTCAACCATCCTACAACACATAAAAAAGTTTTCTTTGAGTCTCCCCTGCCTGATGATTTTATAAAGCTGCTTGATAAGTGGAGAAATTATTCGATCAATCGTCTAACTTCGGAGGTTTAACATCAAATGTATCGGTAGCGTGTTAATTAGATTTTCGGTGATATTTAATCGGCTCAATTTTGAAAGTCTTACAATTAGACCATAATTCTATTTTAATATCCTTCTTAAAAATAGTTGCAATTGCATTTCAGTATAAAGAAGTTTGTTCATTTAAAAAAAGCTGCCGGTTTGTTCGACTGGTTGCTCGCACGAGAAGTGAATGAGGGAACTCGTGCAGCAATTCATCATCAAGTTATTTTTATTTTTCAGCTAATTTTTCTCTTATTTCAATCTACTTTTTCTTAATTGAATAAAGTAAAATGCAGGGACATACGTCTCATTCGAATAGTGTATTCGATTGAATACAAGACTCGTCCCTGGGCCAATATTTTAAACCCAGTCTATGCAATAGATTATTTTAGTATATAAGAAGTCGTTGATATATATAACTTTGTAAAGCAAATTAAAAGAACCCAAATGGTGAAAGAAATTCAAGTGGCTTTTACAGATCAAAAGGTGACAGCTTGGGGCGGAATGAAGTTGATGAAAGATATGTTAGATGGTATCGGCATTAAAGAATTTATGAGTGGATTGGATCTTCCGGAAAAGGGCTCCAACCGTGGATATGAAGCGGTGCAAATCATGGAATGTTTTTGGACGAGCATCTGGATTGGAGCCGGGAGATTTAGTCATTCCGCTTATTTGCGTTATGACAAAGTGCTTCAAACAATATTTGGATGGAAGCAAGCTCCCTCTCAAAGTACCTACAGTAGATTTTTTCAAAAATTCAGTTGGAAAAGAAATACAGAAGTATTTGTACCGATTCAAAAATGGTTCATCGATAATTTGAAGCTAAAAAATCTCACAATTGATTTTGATAGTTCAGTAATCACCCGATATGGTGAACAAGAAGGAAGTAAGGTTGGTTATAATTCAAGCAAACCTGGAAGAGCCTCGCATCATCCACTGATGGCATTTATTGCAGAAACACGAATGGTGGCCAATGCGTGGTTAAGGCCTGGCAACACTGCAGCATTAAGCAATTGCAAATCCTTTATTGATGAGACTTTTGAAATATTAAAAGATAAAAAAGTAGGATTAATAAGAGCTGACAGCGGATTTTATGGACATGACTTTTTGAATTATTTAGAACAAGAAAAGCAAATCAATTACATCGTAGCTGTAAAAATGTATTCTACTATCAAACAAGAATTACGCAGGTTGCAAAGTTGGATAAAGTTAAAAGACGGAATAGAAATAGCCGAGTTCGAATATCAATCTCCTGAATGGAAAAAACCAAGAAGGATGATAGCGGTGAGAAAAAACATTGAAATACTTACTAAAGCCACAGGTAAACTATTATTGTTTGATGAGCCAGTTGGTAGATACAGATATAGCTTATATGTTACTAATCTTGATTTACCAGCAGAACAAATATGGCTCAGTTATAAAGACAGAGCAGATGCCGAAAACCGAATCAAAGAACTAAAATATGATTTTGGCTTAGAAAGTTTTTGCATGGATAAATTCTGGGCAACCGAGGCAGCATTTAGAACAATAATGATTGCCTATAACCTGATGAGCTTGTTCCGCCAAGTAGTGTTGCAATCCACGTCCCAAGCCACTTTAAGCACATTAAGATTTAAATGCTTTGCATTAGGAAGTTGGATAAGCAAACATGCAGGTAAAACCATACTAAACATATCGGCTATTGGCGAAAAACGAAAATGGTTGGATGGTTTATTTGATATCGTTAAGCAAAAAAATAAACCATTTTACTTTTCTAATGCATAATCTGGGTTTAACAAATATTTTCAAAAAGATTTTGCAAACTACCGGTATAAATTTTATTTATTTAATGAAATACCGGGGTTGGAGGAAGTGTCATATTAATAATGGCATTATTAGGGGGCTGAGGAAACATCCAATTATTTGGCATCTGCCAGTTATAATTTCTATACCATGAAAAAGAATTTATCTGGAATTCAACTGGAAGAATTAATTCTTCAATCACATTTTTCTTATCTACAATCGCCGGTTTCCAATAAAAT
>JAYTUY010000017.1:0-8732 GCA_043744275.1 Saprospiraceae bacterium | reverse complement strand
GGATTCGTCAAGGTGCAGAGCACCGCAACCTAATAATATTTCGGTGCTCTGCACCTTACGAACGGTACTTTAACAATTGCTACAAATATTTCGCGGCTATGCCGCTGAAAACTGCAGAACTTAACAGCCCTGCCCCAAGGGGGAGCCGTTTGGAAGTATCTGAAAATTTGTTCTTCCTATATATTATCAATCAATTTTTAAGTGTTTTTAAAGGTAATTGTAAGCTAAAAATCTCTTTCATTTTACCACAAATTGGCTCCCCCATCGGGCAGGGTTGATTGGTTCTAAAATAGGTATAAAAGTGCGAGTCCGCTGGACTCGTAAAATATATGTAAGGTGTTGTATTTCTACAAACGTGCGAGTCCGCTGGACTCATTCAAGGCTTAAATCATAGAGTCCAGAGGACTCTTACGTTTGTAGAAATATTATTATCGGTCTTTTAAACGAGTCCAGCGGACTCGCACTTTTTTAGTACCAATCAACCATGCCCATCGGGGGTTGGGGGGAAAACATCCATAAAAACACTTAAAATCAAAATCATTTTACCAACAACCGCATCAAATTAAAAGCCATGCTCTCCAAATTCACAGAAGTAGCCGCCAAAGCATTTTGTAAGGAAACCAATTGAGGATTGATAGAAAAAGCTGCTTGAATACCCCAATTATCTAATAAAAAATGGGGTTCATCAGCCGAATTGGCGATAGGCATATCCAACGAGCCGCAAAGTGCAATAACTGGAATATTATGCTTTTGAGCGCGCCGAGCCACCCCATGAACGACTTTACCATGAGCCGTTTGACTGTCCAATTTACCTTCTCCAGTGATAATCCAATCAAATTGATGGTGTGTTAATAGGTCATCAAATTGAGTTAAATTTAAAATCACGTCAATACCGCTTTGCAATTCAGCATTTAAAAAAATCATCGACCCAAAACCTAAACCGCCTGCTGCACCTGCACCTGATTTTGAGGGTATTAAATGAGTATTATCTTCTAATTTTGAGTAAAATACTGAGGGGGTGTTCTTTTCAATAATTTTTGAAAAATGCTTTAATCCTTCATCCAATGCTTCAATATCGCTATCAGATGCGCCTTTTTGTCGAGCATATACGTGCGCTGCACCCTTTTGCCCATACAAGGGATTGGTAACATCGCATACTACACGAGTAGGTGGGAAATCTTTGAATTGAAGAGGTGGTATTATATGGTGTACATTGATTAAATTTTCGCCAATGGGTAAAACAGGGTTTTGATTTTCATCTAAAAATTGATAACCCAAAGCCGCTGCCATGCCCATACCCGCATCGTTCGTCGCCGAGCCACCAATCGCCAAGACGATTTCTTTAGCCCCATTTTGAACGGCGTCATTGATCATTTCTCCTACACCGAAAGTGGTTGTTTTCATCGGATTGCGTTCATCGGGAGTCAATAATTGCAAACCAGCCGCTTGAGCCATTTCTATAAAAGCAATGGGTGATTTACGGTTTTGAGTCATACCATAAAAGGCTTTTTGAGGTAGAAAGAGTGGATTATTGACGATTATTTCAATTTTTTTTAAATTCAAATGCTGTTTTAAAATATCAAAAGTGCCTTCTCCCCCATCGGCTAATGGAAATTGATGTATTTCAAATGTCTGATTATTCCCTTTTTTTAAAGATTGAATACCTTTCCGCAAGCCCTTTTCAATGGCTTCACAAACCGCCTGAGCAGGCAAGGCATCTTTAAAACTATCGCAAGCAATGAGTATTTTCATGCAAATAAATGTTTAACAAAAGCCCATATTAAAATTGTGAGAAAAGCAGTTATACCTAATAATGCGGACATAGTGCCTTGTAGTTTGAGCGTTGTAGCCGTGTCGAGTTTAGAAAATTTAGAAATAACCCAAAAGTAGGAGTCATTGGTATGAGAAAAAACCATCGACCCTGCACCCGCAGCCATCAAAGCGTATAAAGTATCGCTGTCCGTAAAACCCAAAGACGGTAGCAAGGGCGCAACAATGCTCGCCGTAGAAATCACTGCCACCGTCGAGCTGCCTTGCGCCGTTTTAAAAATAGCCGATAAAGCAAACGGAATGAATAAACCCAAGCCCGATGCTGCAAAACTGCTCCCGAAAACTTTACCCAATTCCATCCCTTGAATGACTGCCCCAAATGCACCACCTGCTGCTGTGACCGCTAAAATGCTGCCCGATTTGTCAATAGCGGTGTCGAGCAATTCATTTAATTTAGGCTGAGAAAGCGTTTTAATCAAAGGAAAAGTCATCAAAATGCCTATAAAAAGGGCAATCATTGGCTCGCCAATGAAGGAAATTGGCTTAAATACTGAGGGGGTAAATATTTCAGGTTTTAATGAAAATAATGATTTAATTGAAATCAAAACAATCGGTGTAATAATAGGTAGGAAAGATAAAATAGGTGATGGCAAGGTAATTAATGCTGCTGCTGCCTCTACCTCTTTTTCAATCGGCAACTCAAAATCCAATTGCTGATTCATTCTTTTTGACCAAAAATAACCGACTATGGTTGTCGGAATCGCTACTACAAAACCCATCAGTATCGCTTGACCAATGTCCACTTTCATAATCCCAGCCGCTGCCGTGATGCCTGGATGCGGCGGCACTAAGCAATGCACTGAAAATAATGCGGACGCCAAACAGCCCACTAAAAAAACATGAGCCTTAGGCATACGAGCCGACAAAGACATCACCAAACCAATTAAAACCACAAAGCCCGAATCGCAAAATATGGGCAATCCAATGAGAAAACCCATCAAAACGACCGCTAAAGGTGTCTGTTTCTCTCCTGTTTTGGACAAAATATAGCGGGCTAAACTCAATGTCGCGCCTGATTTTTCAAGCAAAACGCCGAGTGTTGTGCCAAATATAATGAGCAACCCAATTTTTTCTAAAGTAGAGCCGAAGCCTTGTTTGAGGGCTTTTATCAAGGCATCGCCATCCATACCTGCCGCTAAACCCACCGCTGCTGCGACGACTAATAAAACAAAAAAGGTATTGAATTTCAATTTAGCACTGAAAAGGATGATGGCACTGATACTTGCCACGAGCAGGAAAGCGACGTAGATAGGCGACATAAAGCGGTGTTTGTTTTTCGTTATTGAAATTGAAGTTTTTAATTGAAATAACTTGCTTCAAGTTGAGTAGAAATTGAGTATAATTTATCGGATTATAAACTCCACCCGCCTATTTTGCAGATGCCCAGATGTGTTATTGTCATTTATCAAAGGTCGGCTGCTGCCGTAGCCTTTGGCTTGAATGCGATTGACAGCAATGCCTTTATCCACTAAATATTTCATGACAGCTTGCGCGCGCTCTTCCGAAAGCGTGAGATTGAGCTTGGTATCGCCTATATTATCGGTATGCCCTTCGATATTGAGCATTAATTTAGGGTATCTTTTTAAAAAAGCGGCTAAATTATCGAGTTCGCTAAAGGATTCACCGAGCATAATGCTTTTGCTTTGCTCAAATAAAATATTCTTAGGCGTATATTTTTGAATAGTATCGGCTGATACAATTTTGCTTTCAGGTTTAGGTGTTTTACTGGTTACAATGGGCGGTTTTAGCTTATTTATCGTCGTTTTACTGAGGGGGGGTATCGTTTTTTTAACAGCTGGTTTTTCAGCAATTAAGGTATTTACTGGCTTAGGCGGTGGCGGAGGTTCTTGAATTTGATAAAAATATGAAGGACCGACTACTTTAGCAGTGCTGCTAAAAAAACTCCAAAAAGATGCTTTATCAGAAGGCAATTCCCATAGTAAATGAATTTCGCCTTCAATCATGGCATTGAAATATTCGACTTTCAAATCGTACAATTTGCCTTTTTCAAGCACTATTTTCCCCTTAAAATCTTCTGAATCGTGCAAATCCCAAGCATCTATTACTTTCACATTACCAACCCAAACACGCACGCCATCATCCACTAAAGTTGAAAAAGTATAGGTGCCAGATTCGGGTGCGAAGAGCCTGCCCGTCCACCGAATGGAACAATAACGTGGATTGATGCCTGCGACAGGCGGATGAATGAGCCATGACAAATCAATTTTGGAATCAATGCGAGAAGCGACATATTTTTGAAAATTATCGCCATCATAATAGTCACCTTTCAAACCTTGTTGGGCTGTTAAATTATAAATTCCAAATAAAGAGAAAGTATAGATAAGTAGCACGCTAATCTTTTTCATGTTTGAATCATTTTTACAAAATTAAAAATAATTCCATAAAAAAACCTGACAATCTGTTAAGATGTCAGGTTTTCATGGTTAGCATCGTGCTGAAAATTAATACATGTGATTTTAATTTGCCGCAAGGGTTAACAAATATTGATTAACCAAGGGCAATTTTTAGAAAATGTAGGTTGTTTTGTTTCCTAAAAAATACTTGGTTTTATAGAAGTTCAAATTAAATTAAATATTGTTTTTCAATCGGGCAGCGGAATATTGAGGTTGCACAGGGCATTGAAAAATATAATTGAATTAGGTTTTTGAAGGCTGTAATTCTTAGTGAATTACCATACAACAAATTTATATCCCAATGTCTAATTATTTAAGCCCACTGTATAAACGGTTATTTTGACTGTATAAACGGTAAAATCAAATACGAAATTTAACATTTCAAACAATTTTCTTCATGATTACCATACCTCGCATCTCATCTTTAATTTGCTCGAAATCCAATCGTTTCGTTCCACAGATTTCAAAACCCATTCGAGTGTAAGCCGCTATCGGCTTTATGCTCGAATCCATCGCTGTCAACCATATTATTTTTTTATTTAATCGCCGAGCTGTATCCAAAGCAAAATTGAAAGCGATTTCTCCCAATCCTTTCCCCACTGCTTCTTTAATGAAATAAACGCGTTCCAAATACAAGGCATTTTGTTCAAAAATGCCTTCTATACTGAGGGGGTTGCTCAACACTATTTTAAAAAAACCGAGCGGTTTATTATCTTCAAAAACGATGTAAAAAACATTGTTTGAGTCATTCAATTCAGCCGTCAAAACTTCAATTGTGAAACATTTATTGATGTACCAATCAGCATTATTGTTTTTCCAAAGATGCAAATAATGGTCGGTATAGGCGTGGGTGGCAACATCAGAAAGCAACGCAACTGATTCAATACCAACGTTTTGTATATTATAGTTAATCATTTATTTTCTTTATCAAGGCATTTAAACAAATTCATCAACACATCCATATAATAAATTTCGTAGTCCTCATATCCTGCACTCCAAGCCACGCGTACAACGTCCAGTTCAGTTTCCATGAGTGCTTTTATATCGCCATTTTGTATTTGCAATTGCGCACGATAAGTCGTTGTTCCATTATTTAAATCAACTATACCAATATCTGTTTTGGTGTTAGAAAGCGTTAAATTTTTACCGTTGATAAGTTTGAAAACAAAGAATGTTCCCCTATCCAAGAAGCCAAAAGACTTTTGAGCATCTTTTGTCATGATGGTAAAAGTCAGATTGAGGTAATTGAAACCGCCTTGTACACGCGATGCCACGGCTTCGCAATTGATATAATCTTTGTCTTTCATGGTTGGTTTCATGAAATCCTCAGTATGCCGAAATAGGATTTGCGGCATGGTTTCTTTCTTTTTACGTTGCGTAAATTTATCAACACCATCGAAGGCTATTCGGCACTCTGGCAAAGGCGGATTGAGCATGACATCCATTTTAGGGTCATATTTTCGAGGTTGATTTGAAGGTGTACCAACAGTGCCTTTCTTAGGTTTATCAGTTTTTTTACCCTCGTTCGGATTCCCTGATTTAGAATCCACTATCACAGGGGCATTGGGGTCTGTTTCTAAAACAGCCACTTTATCACTCGCTTGAGCGTCAGATTGAACGGTATTGGCACTATCTTGTGGAGGCGTGTTAGCGTTCACAACAGGATTATCAGTTGATTTTATGTAATCAAAACTGCCATTTTTCTTTTCATATTCAGCAATATATTTGGCTCTTTTCTTTTCATTGGCTTTAATCAGCTCAGTTATTTCAGTCAAAAAAGCAGCTGCTTCACGCCTATTTTTCAAGGCATCCGCTTCTTGTTTTTTATACGATTTAAGCTGAATAGCCAACTTTTCCCTATCTTTTTTTGTAATAGATTTAGGATTCTCTTGCGCATCTATAATATCCTCTTCATTGCGAATGCGCTTTGTTTTTACATCATCCAATATTTCTAACGCTTGCCTATCGCGCTCCTGCGCAATGGTCAGCAAAAGATACGCCTTTCGCATATTGGTTTCAAACTCTTGCGCATAAGTTTTTTGAAAGTTGAAAAGAAAAAGGCAGAAAAATAATATCTTGGACGCTGATTTTAATGTCATGTTGAAAAACTGCTTTAAAATTATGAATTCACTTTTTTATTTAATTATAACGCAAATTTAAAATAATAATACAACACTGCATTATGAAAACAAAAAACTATGTTTCAGCTATCATCTCTTTCGGATTTTTATCCGTAATAACTACCCAAATACAAGCTCAAGTTATGACTCAACCAATCAAAGTTCCGACCACTCGGAAAGACCCCTCAGTATCCGATGATTATTTCGGCACTAAAGTAGCCGACCCTTATCGTTGGCTCGAAGACGATAATTCAGAGGAAACCAAAGCTTGGGTGAAGGCTCAAAATGCCGCTACTTTTAGCTATTTATCGACAATTCCTTTCAGAGGTAAAATCAGAGATCGCCTCGAAAAAATATGGAATTATGAGAAATACGGTTCGCCTTTCAAGGAGGGCGGCAAGTATTATTTCTATAAAAACAGCGGTTTGCAAAATCAAGCCATATTATATGTGCAAGATGATTTGAACGGCACCCCCTCAGTAGTTCTCGACCCCAACACACTTTCTAAAGAAGGAACGGTGGCTTTGGGGGCTATTTCTTTCAATAAAAATGGTGATAAACTGGCTTATCAACTCGCTAAAGCTGGTTCAGATTGGCAAACAGTGCATATTAAAGACTTAAAAACGGGTGAAACTCTAACTGATGTGATTGATTGGGTCAAATTCAGTGGCATTCAATGGGTCGGCGATGGATTTTATTACAGCCGCTATCCCGAACCTCAAAAAGGTCAGGAACTCAAAGGTGCTTTGCTCAATCACACCGTTTATTTTCATAAAATAGGCACGCCTCAAGCTGCTGATGAACTCGTATTTGAAGATAAAGAGCATCCAAAACGCAACCATAATACAGGCGTAACGGACGATGAGCGGTTTGTAGCCCTGAGCGTGAGCGAGGGCACAAGCGGCAATATGCTTTTAATTAAGGATTTGAAAAACCCCAACGCAGGCTTTGTAAAAATTGCTGATAATTTTGAAAAAGATTGGCAAGTCATTGACAACGATGGCGATTGGATTTTTATAGAAACGAATTATAAAGCGCCTAAAAATCGCATCATCGCCGTCAATATCGCAACGCCCGAAGAAAAAAATTGGAAAGAAATAGTACCAGAAGATAAAAACGATGTGTTACAAAGCTCAGGCATTGTCGGCGGAAAATTAGAAACAACATGGTTGCACAATGCCGCCAGCAAAGTGAAATTTTATGATTTGACAGGAAAATTTTTAAATGAATTGACACTCCCTGGCATCGGCACAACAGGCGGAATCAGTGGAAAAAAGGCAGATAATCAAGCATTTTATTCATTTTCAAGCTATACAACGCCCAATTCTATTTTTGAATTGGATTTAAATACCATGCAATCCAAACTTTTTAAAGCACCCAAAGTGGAATTTAAAAGTGCGGATTATGAAACTAAACAAATTTGGTACACCTCCAAAGATGGTACAAAAGTGCCCATGTTTATCACCTATAAAAAAGGTGTGAAACTGAACGGCAAGAACCCAACTCTGCTCTATGGTTATGGCGGTTTCAATATCAGCCAGCAACCACAATTCTCAATTACGCGTGCTATGCTCTTAGAAATGGGCGGCGTTTATGCTGTTGCCAATCTTCGCGGCGGTGGTGAATTTGGAGAAGAATGGCATAAATCGGGCACTAAAGAACGCAAACAAAATGTTTTTGACGATTTTATAGCCGCTGCCGAGTATTTAATTAAAGAAAAATATACGTCCAAAGATTATTTAGCGATTCAAGGCGGTTCAAACGGTGGCTTGCTCGTAGGCGCGTGTATGACGCAGCGTCCTGAGCTTTTCAAAGTGGCTTTTCCAGCAGTAGGCGTTTTGGATATGTTGCGCTACGATAAATTTACGATTGGCAGAGCATGGTCAGTGGATTATGGTTTGAGTGAAAATGAAAAGGAATTCAAATATCTCTACAAATATTCGCCTTTGCACAACGTCAAAAAAGCCAAATATCCAGCAACGATGATTACAACAGGCGACCACGACGACCGAGTCGTGCCAGCCCATTCTTTCAAATTTGCAGCAACTTTGCAAGAAAATCATATCGGCGCAGCACCCGCTTTGATTCGCATCGAAACCTCAGCAGGGCATGGAGCAGGCAAGCCCACATCTAAAGCGATTGAGGAAAGTGCAGATATATTGGCGTTTATGTTTTACAATATGAAAATTAAAATTAGTGAAAAGTGAAAAGTGAAAAGTGAAAAATACCCGCTCAGTAGTACATTTTATATATTTTTATAATTCAATTATTATGTAAAATATTGATTTTCAATGCGTTACAACTTTACGAGGGTTTTAAACCGTGTCGACTACGCACAAGTTCTTTGACATAATAGTTATATGAATTA